>JBIIFN010000084.1:0-10387 GCA_044237325.1 Algoriphagus sp. | reverse complement strand
CCTATACCTCGTTGCAGCCAACGACAGAAAATCAGCTTAAATAGTGAAAACTTAGGAGCTACTTTTTACATTCTAAAACCCAAATGCTTACCTTTACAACTTACCAGCCAAAGGACATGATTTTCTTCTTTGAATCCCCTCAGAAACTCATCTACGGAGTTCAAGTACCCCACCCAATTTCTAGCGAAGACCGAGAAAAGCTCTGCTGGCTTTTTGGCGAAGCCAACGCCCTCCCCGGCGAAAAAGTAGCTGGTAATTTCGCAGGACCACGCAAAGAAATGATCACCCCCTGGTCTACCAACGCAGTAGAAATCACGGGTAACATGGGGATTCTAGGGATTCAACGCATTGAGGAATTTACCCCCCTACAACCTGGTGAAGCGATCGACCCTATGCTTCAAAAAGCATACGAAGGACTTGATCAGGAGATTTTTACCTTCCACCTCCAACCTGAATCCATTCAATCGGTCACCGACATTGCTGCATACAATACTTCCGAAGGACTTGCCTTAAGCCAAGAAGAAGTAGATTACCTCAAGGGTGTTTCCGAGCAACTTGGACGTCCACTAACCGACTCAGAAGTATTTGGCTTTTCACAAGTCAACTCCGAGCACTGCCGACACAAGATTTTCAACGGCACCTTTGTGATCGATGGGGTAGAAAAACCGATGACCCTTTTCCAATTAATCAAGGAAACGTCGAAGCGTCACCCCAACCGAATCGCCTCCGCCTACAAAGACAATGTGGCTTTTATTCAAGGCCCATCCATCCAACAATTCGCTCCCAAAACGCAGCACCAAGCGGATTTTTTTGAACCGCGTCAAATCGATACAGTACTCTCCCTCAAAGCAGAAACGCATAATTTCCCAACTACAGTGGAACCATTCAACGGCGCTGCTACAGGTTCCGGAGGAGAAATTCGCGACCGTCTAGCTGGTGGTACCGCATCTATCCCGCTAGCAGGTACGGCGGTTTACATGACCTCCTACTCCAGGTCTGAAGCAGGAAGAAGCTGGGAAAAAGACCTCCCCGCACGCCCTTGGCTCTACCAAAGCCCAATGGACATCCTCATCAAGGCCTCCAACGGAGCCTCTGACTTTGGAAACAAGTTTGGACAACCCCTCATTGCCGGCTCTTTACTCACCTTCGAACACGAAGAAAACGAGAAACAGCACGGTTTTGATAAGGTAATCATGCTCGCTGGTGGGGTAGGATTTACCAACGCCAAGTACACCAAGAAAGCCGAACCCAAAGCAGGTGACCAAATCGTCATCATGGGCGGGGACAACTACCGCATCGGCATGGGTGGATCGGCAGTATCTTCCTTGAATACCGGGGAACTCTCCAATGCCATCGAACTAAATGCCATCCAACGGTCCAATCCAGAGATGCAAAAGCGCGTTTCCAATGTGATTCGTGCCATGGCAGAAAGCGAAAACAACCCCATTGTCTCCATTCACGATCATGGCGCAGGCGGACACCTCAACTGCCTCTCCGAATTGGTAGAAAATACGGGTGGCACCATCCACATCGACCAACTTCCTGTCGGTGACCCTACCCTTTCTGCCAAAGAAATCATCGGAAACGAATCCCAGGAACGCATGGGCTTGGTGGTAGGCAAAAAAGACATTCCTCTGTTGCAACAACTCTCCGACCGAGAACGCGCTCCGTTTTATGTGGTAGGCGAAACTACCGGAGACATGCACTTCAAGTTTGAAAACCAGAAAACTGGAGAAAAGCCAGTGGATTGGAACTTGAGTTACCTGTTTGGCTCCTCCCCAAAAACCATCTTAGAAGATGCAAGCCAACAAGGACCAACCTTTAAAGAAGCGGATTACAGCCAAGAACTACTGACCACCTACCTCAAAGAAGTACTTCAACTCGAAGCAGTGGCTTGCAAGGACTGGTTGACCAACAAAGTGGACCGCTCCGTGACAGGTCGCGTGGCTACCCAGCAAACTGTAGGTGAGATCCAACTTCCACTAAACAATGTGGGCGTTATGGCACTTGACTTCACGGGTCAAAAAGGCATTGCAACTTCCATTGGACACGCTCCAGTAGCCGCTCTGGCCAACCCAGAGGCAGGCAGCCGCTTGGCCATTGCCGAAGCACTGACCAACTTGATCTTTGCTCCCATCACAGATGGACTGAAGGGAATCTCCCTTTCTGCCAACTGGATGTGGCCTGCAAAAAACAAAGGCGAAAACAATCGCCTGTACCGCGCTGTGCAGGAAGTTTCTGAATTTGCCATTGCTCTAGGAGTCAATATCCCTACGGGAAAAGACTCCCTTTCCATGACGCAGAAGTATCCAGGCGGCAAGGTGGTGTATTCCCCAGGCACAGTGATCATTTCTGCCATTGGCGAATGCGAAGACGTCACCAAAACAGTCAAAACTGCCCTTTTGCCTCAGGCCGGAACCAAAGTTCTATACCTTGATTTTTCTAAGGATACCGCCAAACTCGCGGGCTCATCCTTATACCAGGTATTGAATAAAATTGGCCAAGAACCACCTACGGTTGTCGATGCAGCCTATTTTGCAAGCGCTTTTGAAACCGTTCAACAACTCATCTCTCAAGGATTGGTGCTCTCGGGCCACGACATATCCTCAGGAGGTATCCTAACCGCGCTTTTGGAAATGTGCTTCCCAAGCCAATCCGCAGGCATACAAGTGGATGTCACACAACTTGTAGAAAAGGACTTGGTGAAAGCCTTATTCTCTGAAAACCCAGGCATCCTCATTCAAGTGGAAGCAAATGGAGAAGTAGAAAAACTCCTTACAGCTGCTCAGATCGGATTTATAGCCCTTGGAACAGTTACCCTTGACGGCAAAATCGAACTCACGTCCCAAACCTTAGTGATCTCCGAATGGAGAGACCTTTGGTTCCGCTCTTCCTACCTATTGGATAAAAAGCAAAGTGGCGAAAAGTTAGCACTTGAGCGATTTACCAACTACAAAAATCAACCCCTGCAGTACAGCTTCTCCACAGGATGGGAAGGAAAATTTGCAACCTTGGGACTCGATCCATTCCGTACCGAAAAAGGAAAGGCAACCGCAGCGATCATTCGCGAAAAAGGAGTAAATGGAGATCGTGAAATGGCATATTCCCTCTGGCTAGCAGGCTTTGAGGTAAAGGACATTCACATGACTGACCTTATTTCTGGTCGAGAAGATTTGTCAGATGTCCAAATGATCGTATTCGTCGGTGGATTCTCCAACTCCGATGTATTGGGCTCTGCCAAAGGTTGGGCAGGTGCCTTCTTGTACAACCCGAAAGCCAAGCAAGCGCTAGATGCATTTTATGCACGACAGGACACCCTCTCCTTGGGGGTTTGTAATGGTTGCCAATTGATGATTGAACTGGGATTAATCACTCCAGATCACGCTGAAAAGCCTAAAATGGGACACAATGCCAGCCATAAATTTGAATCTTCCTTTGTGAATGTGACCGTTCCTGAAAACACTTCCGTGATGCTAGGAAGCCTAAGTGGACAGCGCCTAGGCGTATGGTTGGCACACGGCGAAGGGAAATTCAACTTACCGCAAGGTGAACATGGCTACCACTTCGCCATGAAGTACAGCTATAGCAGTTACCCAGGTAATCCAAATGGATCAGACTTTGCAACTGCTGGCATCGCTTCAGACAACGGTAGACATTTGGCCATCATGCCACATATTGAGCGCAGCTTGAAGCCATGGAACTGGGCACATTATCCAAGTGAGCGAAACGATGACTTCACCCCTTGGATGGAAGCTTTCGTCAATGCAAAGCGCTGGGTAGAAGCACAAATCAACTAGGTAAGACCTAGTTGATTTTCAATTCTTTATAAGGGGTGGCTATTCAGCACCATCCCCTCCTTGACGGTCTTGAGGTAGGTGACTGCTTTGCCATCTTCTCCCACCTCACAGACACGGTAACTTGGAAAAGGATTGCCCCAAGATCCTCCAAAATGTCCAGCCCATAAAAAAGGCTTCTTTTTATACACCATCAAGCCATCTAGGTCGTGATCGTGACCATGAAAGATGGCTTTCACATTTGGGTAAGAAGCAATCAAGTCCATAAACTCCTGGCAAGCCACTCCATTTCGGGTCCAATCCTGCTGGGAAATATGGATGAATACATAGACTTGCTCCAACTTTTCATAAGAAGCCAACACACCCTTCAGGTAATTCAAATCCGCACACAGGTAGTCGCCCGCTACATTGGAAGAATCCAAAAGGATCACTCCGAACTGGTCCTTCAGGACGAAGGAATGGTTGGTAGCATGACCCATAACCCGGGCAAAGGTCTCCGCATCTACCCGGTCATGATTGCCTCTAGTCGCAAAGTTGGGCACCTGTAATTGCTCATAAACGGCCTTCACTTCCGGAAGAAAGCTCGGCGTGTCGTGAATCAAATCTCCATTGAAGACCACAAAATCCACTCCTTTTTCGCGATGAATCGCTTCAATTAGTTGTTGATGCGATCCTGAAAAATCCGTATTGGGTTGTCCCCAATGCCCGTCCGAGGCGGTGATAAACTTAAGACGGGTGGCTTTGGGGAGGATAACCTGTCCGTAAGTTGCAAAAGGCAGGGTCATCAAACCTGTGCTGAGCAAACTGAGTTTCTGGAGAAAAGGGCGTCTGTGCATGGGTTGAAAATACAACAATGAATCAAAAAAATTGCTTCGGGCCGCTGCATTAGCAATAGAACAGATAAAAAAATGGCCTTTAATAAACAGCTCATCACAAAAATAAAAGGGCCTAAATCAAAAAATACTAGTTTTAAAACTCAATAAATCATCTCGGAATTTTCATTTTATGAATAAAGGTTTTTTACTAAAACTTACGCTGCTTACGATCACGGCACTTCTCACCGGAATAGCATACTTCTCCTTTGGACCTGAGTTCATGCCCCAATTAAACTCATCAGATACTACTGGGGAAAAAACCATGGACTCGCTAAATAAAAAGCCAGTCCAACCAAAACAACCCTTCCTCCCAGAAACCAGTCTAACGCAGGGTTTTAAATATGAGATCTTCGATGCCAACTCCACCTCAGCAGGGTTTTCCTTCGAAAATTTTAGCAATTCAAACACCGCAAAGGATACCCTCAGTATTTTTTATTTTAGAGGAAGTCCACAACGAAATAAGCCATCTCGAGGCACCATCCCCAAGGAACCGATAGCCGTAAACCTTGACTGGGAGTTTAAAACAGGGTACGACACCACCCGAACAAAATATGGATTATGGGGCGGAGGAGCAGGCTGGACAGGCCAACCTTTGGTCATACACTGGACAAAAGAGCAGAAAAAACTCCTTCGGATTGAGGATAAAGAATTTATTGAAAATGACGATGCGTTGGAAATAATTATTGGCTCACTCAGTGGTGATATCTATTTTTTAAATTCCCAAACAGGGAAACCGACACGACCTCATCTCTCCATTGGCAATCCAATCAAAGGTACCGTGTCAGTCGACCCTCGAAAAAACGGACTACTTTATGTTGGTCAAGGAATTCAACATACGGATAGATTTGGCGCCTATGTTTTTGATATGTTCATGGGGACTGAAGTCCATCATATCAACGGGGTCGACCAGCAATCGAGACGAAAGTGGGGTGCTTTTGATAGTAACCCTCTCATCGATGAAAAAAGCGGCACTGTTTTTTGGCCTGCAGAGAATGGGCTGATTTATAAATTTTCAGTTGAGAACAACAAATCAGTTGGCAGGCTGTCAAAAATGCGCTACCAACACCCCCAACTTTCTCGGGCAGGCATGGAATCTAGCATGGCGGTCATTGATCAATTTGGTTTTATAGCAGACAACAGCGGGACGGTCATGTGCATAGACCTAAAAACAATGGCTCCACTATGGAATGTGAGCAACCAAGATGATTCGGATGCCACGATTGCGGTAGATACGGAACCAAACGGGAAACACTACCTGTACACTGGAAGCGAAGTAGATTTTAACGGGCCAATTGGCACTTCATATTTCAGGAAATTAAATGCAGTCAATGGAGAAGAACTATGGAAGGTGGGCAGGGAATGTCGAAGCACGCCAATTCTAGAGAAAACGAATAGTGGCGGCATTTTATCAAGCCCTGTGATTGGCAAAATGAAGGGGAGCAATTTGGTCTATTGTCTGTTTTCTAGGGTGGATGACCAAAATAGAGGGGAATTTGTAGCGATTGACAAGACAACTGGAAAAGAAACCTTTAGCCTAATTTTAAACCACTATTCTTGGTCTTCACCAGCAGACATTTACGATGAAGAGGGTAACATTTATATTTTCTTAACAGATGTGTTCGGAACTATTTATCTACTAGATGGAATTACAGGAAAAGTACTTGTGAAAGAGAAAACCAAATTTCTCTTTGAATCTTCTCCCGTAGTGGTAAATGACCGAATTTTTATCGCCTCCAGAGGGAATACCATCCTAAGCTTTAAAATTAAAAATTGAAAAAATGAAATTTTGGCTTCTTGTTGGTGTCTTTTTGATGATTGTCTTTCAATCTTTTGGCCAATCGCCAACATTTAGTGAAATAAAAAATCAAACAGACTACCCCTTCCTCCTCTATGTTCCTGACTCAGTACCCTCCGCTGAATCCCCACCAATAATCATCTTTTTGCATGGTAGAAGTTTGTCGGGCACAGACCTAAACTTGGTAAAGCGCTATGGGGTATTGGACGCCATCAAAAGAGGAAAAAAAATCCCTGCCATTGTAATTGCCCCTCAGGTGAAGAAGTCAGAAAGCTGGAATCCTGAAAAAATCGCAAACGTTTTAGATTATGTTCAATCAAACTACAAAACAGACATATCACGAGTATATGTTGTGGGCATGAGTTTGGGCGGCTATGGCACCCTTCATTTTGCAGGTAAATTCCCTGAAAGAGTCGCAGCAGCAGTAGCACTATGTGGAGGAGGTAATTTAAAAGATGCAGCTAACCTGAGTAAAACGAATCTTTGGATCCAGCATGGAAAACTGGATAAAGCAGTGCCCTATACAGAATCAGTTAAAATTCATGAGGCAATTACATCCTTTAATCCGACCAAAGAAGCGCAGCTAACCATCTATCCCAAGTTCGGTCATGGCGAATTAGCGAGGGAATTTCAAAAAGACACCTTATACAATTGGCTTTTTCAGTTTCGATTGGAGGAAAAAGAATTGGAAAATCAACGGACAGAAAGACCGGTCATTATCACAGAAAATGAGAAAGATAAAGCCAGTTCTCCTACAAAAAACGTAACCCCAGAAAAAGTGGCAGAACCAATAATCACCCCAAAAAAAGTCCATACTGTTAAAAAAGGGGATACACTTTATTCAATCGCCCGAACTTCAAATACCTCAGTCAACAACTTGCTCAAGCTAAATGGACTGAAGGAAAAGAGCCTATTGAAAATAGGCCAAAAAATTAAAATCAGGTGATGGATTAACAAAAAAATCCAACTGAAAACTAAATACCTTAAATTGAACTATCAATTTGATAATCAATATCCCATGAAGAAAATTTTACTTCTTTCCAGTTTCTTACTTAGTGTTACCCTTGAGGCCCAAACCCTCAGCTCCACTCAACTAGAAGAACTCACCGAAAAGCACTGGCAGTCTGGCCTACAGCTATTGAATGACTTGGTTTCCATGCCCAACGACGCCGTATTCCCGGAGCAAATCGCAGTGAATATTGCCTGGTGTGAGGCTGCCTTTTCTAAGCGAAACTGGTCGGTGGAACGATTGGAAACAGGTGGAATCCCCTTGCTTCTCGTAGAAAAGAAACAGCCGAATGCTAAAAAAACAGCACTCTTCTACTTTCACGTAGATGGACAAGCCGTAGATATCAGCAAGTGGGATCAGAAAGACGCCTACCAGCCTGTCCTGAAGGCTCAAACAGCCGCAGGAACATGGGAAGCACTCCCGATGGAAAGGCTACAAACCGAATACAATGCAGATTGGCGGATATTTGGCCGCTCTACCTCCGATGACAAAGGCCCTTTGGCCATGCTCATTACCGCCTGGGATGCACTTACTTCAGCAGGAATTTCCCCTGATTATTCCGTCAAAATCATCCTAGACTTTGAAGAGGAACAAGGTTCCCCCAGGCTTCCAGCAGCAGTAATCAAGCACAAGGAAAAGCTAAAAGCGGATCTAATGCTCATCATGGATGGACCACGTCACACTTCCAACCTGCCTACGCTTAGTTACGGTGCTCGAGGAATCTCCGAACTCTTTTTGACCACCTACGGTCCCAAACTACCCCAGCACAGTGGGCACTATGGCAACTATGCACCCAACCCTGCCCTATTGATGTCGCAGCTGCTTTCTTCCATGAAAAATGAAAATGGCCGCGTGGTGATTCCAGGATTTTACGATGGGATTACCTTTACCGAAGCGGAGCGTAAGATCTTCGCTGGCGTACCAGACAACGAGCCTGCTGTCAAAAAACGCCTTGGCCTTGGCCGAACCGATCAAGTGGGCCAGAGCTACCAAGAGAGCATCAACTACCCTTCCCTAAACATCAAAGGTCTATCGGCAGGATATACCGGCGCTCAGGCTACCACCATCATCCCTGCCATTGCGGTAGCCGAACTAGACATGCGTCTAGTACCCGAGTCGGACCCCGTACGCTTGTTTGGACTGATCAAAGATCATATCCGCAAGCAAGGATTTTACATCACGGAAAAAGACCCTAGCGATGAAGAGCGAATGGCACATCCCAAAATCGTCAAAGTAGGTACGTCAATCTCCTACCAGGCTTTCCGCACGCCTATGGATTCCCCAGTAGGGGCTTGGCTAAGAAAAGCGATGAACCGTTCCTTTGGAGCAGATCCGGTACAGATTCGAATTTCTGGAGGATCTATTCCGATCTCCCCATTCGTAGATGCATTGGGCATTCCAGCAGTTACTATTCCTACCGTAAATGCAGACAACAACCAGCATAGCCCGAACGAAAACCTCCGCCTAGGAAATTACAAGGAGGGAATTCGTACGATTATGAGTGTGTTGACAGAGAAGATATATTGAAAGAATTAGGATAATCGTTCAAATACCGCCGTCAACAGTCCACTGCTCACGTTTTTGAACTTCAATGGTTGTTGATGAAAATTATGAATAACCTTTTTTACTGAGATCGTATCTCCAACCGATCCGCCGTGGTGGATCAAATCTTGCATAGCCCCAGGTGAAACCTGCCAAAGGCTGGTGAACCTGGGGGAAATGATTATTGAATCCCGCACAACCCCCAACGGTGGGTTGAACATATTCGTAAATTAATCCTAAGGTTAAAATGGTTCGATCCGCCACGGCGGATCGGAAATATCTATCTACCCTTTTCTCCACGGGCTGCACCCGCGGCTATTCAAAGTTAGATCCGCCACTGCGGATCAGTACGCCATGGTGGATTAGTCCGCCGTGGCGGATCAATTCAGCACGAAAATCATATTTTTAAAAACATTTAGGTCACTTTTTTAAAGTCAATATCAACTAAATTAATGTGATGGAAACCTTACAAATTGAAATCCTAAATCCAAAAGCAAAAAAGCTCCTGGAAGACTTGGCTTCACAGAACCTAATTGCTATTCGGAATTCAAATTCCCCTTTCCAAGAAGTCCTTAAAAAAATAGGCCTACCAAAAAGGGAAGCTATTCCTAGCGAAGAAGAAATCTTGTTGGAAGTGGGGGAAGAACGCGCAGCACGTTACAAAACACAACCTGACAAGGGCCAACCTTGACACAAATTGTGGATTAACTACTTTTTGAATGAGTAATAATGCGAGTCCCTATAAACCAATGAATTCCAATCCTTTAATTTCCCTTTTCAATACGGGAATAAAGATTTGGAAATTGCATGTCTGAAAAGCTATCAAAATCGATACGCAAGGGAACTAATTAAAAAGAAATTGGTGGCTGTGGGTGACTCGGGATATAAAAATACTTGGTCTCGGCTCCGGTAGTTACTTGCTTCTACTCTCCACAACAAACCTTTCCAAAGGGAGTAATCCACATTTACAGATACCGCAGTGGTGGCAAATCCATTAGGATGGGCATTCTTTACCCGGATGCCTGTTCGATCCTGGTAATACTCCACACGGACAGCTGATTTAATTCGCTCGTTCCACTTCACCTGACCAATCATTATCGGACTAAACCAGGGATCATACGCACTACTTCCCCTCTTTTGTTGTTGAACCCCCATGTCCATACCCACCGTTAATGCCAAGACATCGTTCACTTGAAACTGACCATACAAATTGGAAAAATAACGCCGTCTCCGAGTGGCATCTGGGTCATCAGATCCAAGAAAAGTACTCCAATTGAGAAATACACCTTCCTTGGGCCTATAGGATACTTGCGTTCCAAAAGAAGGCTTGGTACTACCCTCCACATTCGTAATTCGTTGCCAACCATTGAAG
>JBIIFN010000256.1:0-2806 GCA_044237325.1 Algoriphagus sp. | reverse complement strand
ATTGCCATGGGGCTATCTGTAAAGATAGGTGCCTTTGGAATTTTGCCTTTTTCCATCAGCTGGTAGAGGTGGTAGAGCAGGAGCTGGGTTCGCCCTACGGCAAAGGCAGGAATGATAACCAGTCCACCCCGGTCAAAGGTATCTCGAATGGCGTGGGCCATTTCTTCTTCGGGTTTTGCATTTGCTGATTTTCGGTCTCCATAGGTAGACTCTATCCAGAGGATGTCTGCCTTGGGGATTCGTGTCGGTGGAAATAGAATCGGGTCCTTGTAGCGTCCCAGGTCACCTGAAAACACGAGTCGTTTGGTTTGCTTTTCCCCCTGAATCAGGAATTTGACAATGGAGGCGCCTAGGATATGGCCGGCATGGAAAAAGGTGACTGTGATGGCTGGGTGGATGGAGAAGGGAGTTTCAAAGGGTTTGGGTACGAGCAGTGGAAACACCGACTCGGCATCATCCATGGTGTACAGGGGCTGGGGATCGTCGTGGCGGGAGTAGCCTTTTTTGCGGGCAAATTCCGCCTCTTCTTCTTGGAGCTTCCCAGAGTCAAGGAGTAAGATTTTGGCTAGCGATGCTGTGGCCTCCGTGCAGTAGATGGGTCCCTTAAATCCTTGCTTGACGAGTCTTGGTAGGTAGCCAATGTGATCGAGGTGGGCATGGGTGAGGACAACGGCCTCCAATTCTCCAAGGGGCATAGGGAAGTTGTCCCAGTTGAGTTCCCTCAATTTGCGTCCCCCTTGGAAAAGCCCACAGTCTACGAGAAATTCAAAGTTTCCAATGTCGATGAGGTATTTAGAACCGGTGACAACCCCGGCCCCTCCTAAAAATTTTGCAGTAACATCCATGATTTAAAAGTTTGGTAGAAGGTACAACAAAAAAAGTGGCCCCGCACCTTCCCGTCCCGCAAGTACGGGACGGGACAGGACGGGACCACTTGGGTCAACTAAAATCTAAACTCTAAGTAGGTCCTTAATTTTCTTTCAAGAAATAGGCATCCTTAAGTTTTGCCTTGCTTAGGCTATCCTGTTGGATCTTGGTTAAGGAGTCCAACTGGGCTTTTTCGGATTCAAAGGAATCCCAGTCGCGTCGCTCTCCTCCATTGACCTTACCGGGGCAGGTCAAGCACACTAGGCCTGCTTTATTGAAAACCCAGATTGCTTCTGGACGGACATCCTCCCATTCGTAGCCATTTTTATACAATGTGTTTTCTAGGATATCCAATATGCTATCGTCCATTGTAAACGGTTTGTTGTAAGGGATAGCCAAGGTTAGGTTTAGTTTTTGATCTCGGAAAGCACCCAAGGTTTTCATGTCAAATCCCCGTTCAAAGGTGATGACGGAATCCTTTACAGCATAGCTATAAGCGATCTTTTTGATGTTTTCTTGTGCCTGCTTCTTGCTTTGGCCTCGAGAGAAAAATTGTTGTTTTAGCGTAAGGACACTGTCTTCGGTGCCTTTAAGTTCAAGAACGGCTTGTTGGTAAAACTCTACCCCATCCCCACCTTCTACTGTTAAGAAGAGTACACCTTGGCCTGGGCTGAGCGGAGTGTTGGTAATCACTCGGTCTTCCTCTTTGAATTTGGCGATGACGCGGGGAACTTGGAAACCTAGGGTGGCAATGCACATCAGCCATAGTGCCAGGGCAACCAAGCCAAACTTACTTCCTACCAGGTTTTTCTTGGAAAGGACGCTCAATCCGAGCATGAGGATCACGATTCCAGGGATTGCTAGGACTCCAAGGCCGGCAGCTGCTAGTCCTGTAGGAACCAATTCAGTAATCATTTCCAAGGGAAATACATCCACGGTACCGTAATAGATTGGGTCTATTATTCCGAGGTATAGCGTAAAGGTTAACAAAGGTGCGCCGACCAGTACCATGCCGAAAAAGAAAATAACAACACCAAAAAAGAGGCGTAATAGGGTAAGTAGAAATTTACCTAAGGATCCGAGTGCAGAAATTAAGGCTTCTATCACCTGTCCTAATAATTGAAAAGGTTTCATCAGTACCATGACTGTATTTTTTACAGTAGACTCTGGCGTTGGAGGAGCTGGATTGATGGTTTCTTTGAGTGTGGAATCGATACTATCCAAGGTGATTTCTCCTCCCTTCATCTTGATGCGCTCTGTGATGGAACTTGCCATAGGCGTGATGATCCAAAGAATGAGGTAAATCACTACACCTGATCCTCCTGCAAAAGTGAGAAAGACAAAGGCTAAGCGTACATAGAGTTGCTTGATGCCAAAGTATGCGGCTAAGCCACTGGCTACCCCTCCCAGCGCTTTGTCGTCTGGGTTTCGAAATAGTTTTTTGATTTCCTTATTTTCTTCGTTGGCATAGGATACCGGAAGAATTACCCACAAGACGATGTAAGCGATTACTGCAAGCGCCGCAAATCCAAAATTGACCTGAATCCGACCAAAAGGGTTGAAATCAAAAAGGGCGAGGTTGATATTTCCACTAAAAAGAAGGAGAATGGCGATCAATCGAATCCAAAGGGCATCGATGGCGAAGTAATGTGCGATCCCTGCACAGACCCCACCCAAGATTTTCTTGTGCTCCATCCGCATGAGCTTTTTGTAGCCACCATCTGCAGCATTGGGTGGTGTCACGTATTTGTAAAAATCATCGCTCGCAGGATCTACCACTTCCTCTGCTTCTTCCTTCTCCTCCAAGGAACTGAAGTCCGCAATGGTTCCCATTTTTTCAATGAGGCGGGTGACATTCTCCGCAGTGATCACCTGCTTGTTATTTTTGAGGTAGGACAAGAAGATTTCCGCGATTCGGTTTTCGATGTCCAAAACGATC
>JBIIFN010000283.1:0-2808 GCA_044237325.1 Algoriphagus sp. | reverse complement strand
TCGAGGAGTTCATGCTCCTCGCCAACGAGAGCGTGGCCACGGCCCTCGACAAGGCTTCGATCCCGCACGTCAACCGCGTACACGACGACCCCGACCCCGAGAAGCTCGCGGCCCTCCGCGAAGAGCTGGCCGGCAACGGCTTCAAGGTCGGCGACCTCACGCACCGCTCGGAGATGGTCAAGCTGCTCTCCAGCCTCAAGGAACGCGAGGACGGCTATACCATCCGCATCCAGCTCCTGCGTTCGCTCAAGCAGGCCTGCTATCGCCCTTCGCCCGACGGCCACTTCGGCCTCGCGAAGCTACACTACTCGCACTTCACGTCGCCGATCCGCCGTTACTCCGACTTGCTGGAGCACCGCATCTTCGACGCCTTCATCCAGAAGCAGGGCGTGCGTTCCGCGCCGAAGGAACCCCTGCGTTCACCGGGTCTCAGCGAGCTGACGCGTTCCTGCGAGCACATCTCCATCACCGAGCGCAACAGCTCCGAAGCCGAGCGCGACTCGGTGAAAATCAAGCTCCTCGAACTCTTCGAACGCGAAGTCGAACGCGCGGACAAGCGTCCGTTCGAAGCCACGATCACCGACGTGAAGCCGCACGGCCTCATGGTCGAGCTCAACGCCTCACAGGCCTACGGCCTCGTGCACATGTCGACGCTCACCGACGACTACTACCGCCTCAACGACCGCGGCAACATGCTCGTCGGCAGCCGCACCGGCCGGAAGTTCATGCCGGGCGGAGTCATCCAGGTGACCGTCGACCGCGTCGATCGCTTCAAGCGCCAGGTCGATTTCCGCCTCTACGATGATCGTCAGGTCCAGAAGCCGAGGGGACCGGAGCGGAGAAAAGGGCAGAGGTAAGCACGGAGGACTGAATAGAGGGCTGCGTTGAGGTCTGAGTGGAGGACTGAATTGATTGAGCGGCATCGGGTAGGGACAGCACCACGTGCTGTCCTTTTTTGTGGGTTGTGATCCCTGGATGATGGCCAAGGAGGTGAAGCGACAAAGAGAGGTCATGATTTCTCGTTGACGGACTTAGGCGTAATATAAAAATACAAACATGCCCCTGTTTCGCACCTTCCTCATGGTGTGCTTGCTGCTTGCCGGCCTGATGCCGTCACGCACAGCAGCCCAAGCACTGCCCGTCGAGAACGCGAAGACGCCGGAGCAGCTCGAACAAGCCAGGCTCGAGGCGCTCATCAAGCGTGTCCGCGCGATCAGGCCCGCCGAAGGCAAGATCAGCCTGCCCGAAGCCAATGCGACCATCCAGCTCAAGGATAACTACCGGTTCCTGCATCGTGAAGACGCCTTGCTCGTCCTCGGCGAACTCTGGCGGAACCCCCGCGAAGTCCTGACGAACGTCAGCGGCATGATCGTACCGGCAGGCTTCGACCCCACGCTGACCGAGTCCTGGTGCGTGGTCGTCTCCTACGAGAAGTGCGGCTACGTGAAGGATGACGACGCCGCCGAGATCGACGCCGCCAAGCTGCTGACGGCCTTCCGAGAATACGAAGAAGAAGCCAATGTCCAAAGGCAGAAGCGCGGATATGATCCGATGTGGACCGTCGAATGGGCGGAGTCGCCCCATTACGACAAATCCAGACACATCATATTCTGGGCCAAACGCCTCTCGCCCGAAAAGGCGGGAACCACCCGTGACACACTCAATTATGACGCACGCTGCCTCGGACGACGCGGCTTGCTTTCACTGAATGCGCTGGCCGAAATCCAACGACTTCCGGAAATCAAAAGGGCAATGGAGGACGTGATTCCGCAGGCGCGGTTCAACACCGGCGAAACCTATGCGGATTTCGACTCCAGTTCCGACCATGTGGCCGAATATACGGTACTCGGCCTCGTCGCCGCCGGCGCCGCCGTAAAGCTAGCAAGCAAAGGCGCATTCCTGCTGATCTTGCTGAAGTTTGGGAAATTCCTGATCATTCCTCTGATCTTCTTCTGGAAGCATATCGCAGCCGCCGCACGCTGGGTCTGGGAGCTGTTCGCCGGAAAGAAACAAACCGGATTCAGGGAGTCCGAAGAATTCATCAAACCTTCAGACGACAAGTCCGACCACCCGCCCAGCTCCTGAGCCAGGGACTGACTTAGCCTGCGAATGGATCCAGGACAGCACCACGTGCTGTCCTTTTTTGTGGAGAGCATTCTCGGGTGGGTAGGGTCGGGACCGCGTCACGACCTAGTGAGTCTTGTCTCTCTGACTCGGGTAGGGTTGAGCGCCCCCCCGCTCAACCGCGTCTGACCAAGGGTGGTCAGCCCTACCAAGGCCTAGCTGTCTCTGATTCGCCGCAGGGCGAATCCAGGTAGGGGCACGATTCATCGTGCACTCCGCGACAGGTGTAAGCGGTTAGCGGTTGGCGGATGGGAACACACCGAGACAGGAGGGCGCGGCGAAGCCACGCCCCTACCTTCGGCCGCCCTGCGGCGGCCCTATGTCGTGACGCGGTCCCGACCACCCTACCCGAGGCAGACTAGGGCAGCACGCGGTACTGCCCCTACCTCGAGTCCTCGTGTCCTCAGGTCCTCGAAACCACTGTCATCTGTCATCGATGCAGTCATCGACTCAGCACTCCATTCAGCCCTCCACGCCGTCCTCTATTCAGTCCTCCAGCCCTCGTGTCCTCCTGTCCTCAGGTCCTCGAAACCAATCTCCCCCATGCGCGGGCGTAGTCGCCGGCGGCTTTGCCGAGGCGGATACGGCCGGCGTCGTCGTCGGTCCATTTGACGGAGATCTCGACGAGCTTGGCGCCGGCGCGGGCAAGCCGCACGAAAGCTTCGCCGCCGAAAGAGAAGCCGC
>JBIIFN010000255.1:0-2813 GCA_044237325.1 Algoriphagus sp. | reverse complement strand
CCAAGCCAGGATTTTGTGGAGGTCCAGCTCCACCTTCACCCCTAGACTTTCGATGTATTTTGGGATCAAGGTAACCGGTCCACAGACGCGCACCTCAGCTCCTAGTTTTTGCAAACAAAAAATATTGGAAAGCGCTACCCTCGAGTGGAGGATATCGCCTATGATGGCTATTTTTTTACCTGTCAAGTCGCCCAACTTTTCCTGCATGGAAAAGGCATCCAAAAGAGCTTGAGTAGGATGCTCGTGCGTTCCATCTCCTGCGTTGACAATGTTAGCAGGTACATTTTTGGAAAGAAAATGCGGCGCTCCTGGGCTGGCATGGCGCATGACCACCATGTCTACCTTCATGGCCAAGATATTGTTGACGGTATCTACCAGCGTTTCTCCCTTTTTCACCGAACTATTGGAAGAGGAAAAGTTGACCACATCGGCACTCAAGCGCTTCTCTGCAAGTTCAAAAGAGAGCCGGGTACGGGTGGAATTTTCGAAGAAGATATTGGCAATGGTGATGTCTCGGAGGGAAGGAACTTTCTTAATCGGCCGGTTGATGACCTCTTTGAAGTTGGTGGCCGTGTCCAGCACGAGTCGGATGTCCGTCTCGGTGAGTTCTTTGATGCCTAAAAGGTGTCGGGTGCTGAGTTGAGACATGGTTAGCTGCTTACTTTCTCTGTGATCCAAATGGCGTCTGAGGGATGTCCCTGCTCCGCCCACTCTACCAGCACGTACTGGCTATCAAGGGTATTGACATTGATGCCGCAATAATCCGGCACAATAGGATAATCTCGGGTGAGTCTACGGTCTACCAAGACCATCAATTCTACTTTCAGTGGTCGGCCAAAGGCAATCATCGCATCCATGGCGGCACGTACAGAGCGACCTTTGTAGAGGACGTCGTCGATTAGCACCACTTTTTTACCTTCTACCAAAAAATCAATTTTTGTCTCGTTGGCTTTCAGGGGAAAGTCTCTCCTGCGGAAATCGTCTCTGTGAAAGGTGGCATCCAAGTAGCCAGAAGGCACGGCGATGCCGGAGATTTGGTGCAGCAAGGCGACAATTTTGTCAAGCAGCAAGGTGCCCCTTGGCTGTAATCCCAGAAAAACCGTGTTTTCGAAATCGTCGTGATTTTCGATAAGTTGGTAGCAGAAGCGCTTCAGTATGATGTCAATCTGCTGCTGATCGAGGACTAACCGTTTTTGCATGGGATAAATTTGCGGTAAATATAGGAAATAAAACTAGTCCTGGACTTCTTTAGGGTCGTACAAATCCCCGTTCACCAAAATTTTCTGGATGAAAAACACCTCCTTCACCGCCTCCTTTTGCTGGGCATCGGTAACCCGTACTTTTTGCAGACCAGACAGCAAGAAATAGGGACCGTACCAATGGAGCAGGCGCAGCGAAGCAAGGTCGGTGTATTGAATCTCCCCTTGCTCCTCCCCAAGTTCCAATGCATAGGACTGATTCTCTATTAGTTTTTCGCCCTTCTTAAAGTAGTTGAGCTTGATTTGATCGTTGATCAGGTATAGGTGAAATAGCTCGTCTCCCTGTAAAGAAACCTCGGCAAAGGGCTCGGGATAGCTGGTAATGACATCATCGTATTTGGCGGCATTGTCCCAACGCACCTGTCCAGATTTGGTAATTTCCATAAAGTGGGCAGCGCGGTAGTTGTATTCCGTGACCAAGGTGTAGGCCTGAACTGGCGCATTGAGCGAGTTGAAGGGGTCCATATAGTACGGAATATAGCCCATGCGGCTGGCTCGGTCGTAGCGGTAGCGTTGGGAAGCCAAAGGCGGAGCTACTCTGCCTGATCCACGGGTAGTGTTCACCGAATACTGATCAAAATAAATCAGGTAGCTATCCACCATTTCCTTGACATCACGGACGATAAACGCATTTCGAATGGAGGGTAGTTTTCCTTTCTCCAGTTCGGAGGCCAGCTGCTCCTGTTGTTTGATTTTTTGCTTTTCGGGTAGGTAGTTGTAAAAATTAGGGAAGTCTGCGAGCGTATACAGACCAGTGCTTTGCTCCCCAAACTCATTGATTTGGGACAGGTACATGCCCGCATAGTCGTTGCGCACTTCTTTACCATAGGAGCCAATGAGCGTTTGTGCGTAACCATCGCCACCAAGCAACAGTCCGTCTATCATTTCCTCCCCAGCAGTACCTACCTCATCCATCTTGAGTTCTCGGAGCAAGTTGCCCTGCAAGTCCACCGTGAGCAGGGCAGTTTCTCGGGTCTTGAACGGTCCTTTTCGGCGAAGAACTACCTCCAAGGCCTCTAGTTCGGGCAGCTTGATTAGTTGCGCCACTTGGCTGTCATTGCCATAGATTCCTGGCACGGTTTGGACGGTTTTATCCACCAAGGACAAAATCTGCAGCACCGGACGCGCATCGGCATTGCCCATAAAAATGGCTTGTTGGTTCAGTACCAAAAATTCGACCAGGTCCATGGGAAGCAGGTTGTCTGCCGCATATTCCACCCCCACTTGCGTGCTAAGGTCTAGGTGAAGCACGTATTTTTCAGCATCGGCCGTTTCGCCTTTGGCAAACAAGACATACAGCTGGTCTTGGTCCGTATCGTAGCCAATCATGTCGAATCCCCGCTTGATCTTCACTTCCACTAGCCTTTGAGCCTGCAGTTGGGTGTCGGTAAGGTAATATTCAAACACCCGGTCGGCATCCAGGCTTCGCGGCTGAAAGGTGCGAAAAGCCACCAGTCCGCTCGGAATCCGCATGAGCTCAAAGACAGGCTCGAAGGACTGCGCAGGCATCTCCTGCCGATCCAAAAACTGGAGCTGTGCGGCTGCGGGTAGGGC
>JBIIFN010000083.1:0-10512 GCA_044237325.1 Algoriphagus sp. | reverse complement strand
GTTAGGCTGATTTGGTATTTGGAACTTAGTGCTTCATCGTAAGAGGAAAGTAAACTGTATTGGAATCGGTAGTTGTCTAGTACCGCATTCTCCTCAATTTTCTCCACTACAAACTGCAGTTTAAATTGGGTAGGGGTTAGCTTTACCGGGATGATTTTTACGCCTAACCGAGAATAAAGAGAGTACCGCAACGATTGGTCGGTACTGCTCAGAGTTTTCTGCGCCACCGCAGCGGTGGAAAGGAGAATTAGGGAACAAAAAAAAGAGAGGAGCAAGCGGTGCTTCGGATTCATCGGGGATTCTTCTCAGGTTTTAAAAATTAGCCTTACTTTTGCCAAAATACTAAAATTTCCAATGGCTACCTATACAACGGAGATTGCGTCAGATAAGTTGATTAGCGACAATCCCATCCACCAAAGACTACTCAAAGCTTATATCGCTGCAAAGCCTTGGATTTCTGGCAACCTGCTAGAAATAGGCTGTGGAGAAGGAAGAGGAGTAGAAGAACTTTTGCCCCATGCCGAGCAATACCTCGGCCTGGATAAAATAGGAGAAGTAATTCAGACCCTTCAGGCCAAATACCCAGGTGTAGCCTTCAAGCAGGCTGTTATTCCTCCCTTTATTGGGCACCAAGACAATACCTACGATACGATCGTGAGTTTTCAGGTGATTGAGCACATCCATGAGGACCGACTTTTTCTCCAAGAAATCTACCGCATGCTAAAACCTGGAGGAAAAGCCATCATCTCTACACCCAATATCACGCATACCCTTTCTCGAAATCCATGGCACGAGCGGGAGTATACCCCGCAGCAGCTGATTGATTTGGCAGCTGGTATTTTTGATACGGTCGAAGCCAAGGGTATCGGTGCCAACGAAAAAGTGTGGGCCTACCACGAGGCCAACCGGAAATCAGTCCAGAAAATCATGCAGTTTGATATTTTCGACCTCCAGTATAGGCTGCCAGCAGCACTATTACGCTGGCCTTATGAGGTCTTGAACCGCTTTAATCGGGATAGCCTCCACAAAAAGCAAGGTGCCTCTGTTGTAGACATTTCGCACGAAGATTACGTGGTAGTGGAAGATCCGATGAAAGGGCTTGATTTATTCTATGTCCTCTGGAAAAAGTAACCCAGTGCCTATAACTTGTATAATGTCTTTTAAATGAAAAAAGGCCAGCTAGAAATCTTTCCGGCTGGCCTTTTTTCATTTATCAGTCCTTATTTTCTTCTTAGGGTACCTGGCTCCTTGCTTTCGCTGCCCATCAGGCTTTCCAAACGCTTACTTAACTCTTGCGCTTTTTCTTGGTAGCCCCGCTCCTCAAGCAAGGGGATAAAATACTTGATCAACTCCACCGAAATCATCATCTCTCGGTCATAGCTGCGGCCAGTTTTGGAGTAAAACTCAATCATGTCCAAGGAACGCTTGGAGATCTTATCTACGATTTCCAAGGCTTTTTCATCTTCCCCTACCTCAAAAAACAGTGGTACGGATTGCCCACTACTCAAATCGTAGGGGAGTGCCTTGTCTGGAATAGTTGCTAGGCCAAAGTTGAGCAACTTGGCGGCTTCTTCTATTTTTTTCTCGTCCAATAGCGCCAGCACGATAGAGTTGAGTGCACTGCGGTGGTTGGAAGCAAACCGTCGGTACTCTTCATCCAAATAAATATTGGCGTCATTCATTCCTCGGAAGGCGAAATTCTCCGTATAGTTTTTCACCGCCAAATCCGTGTTGACGAGTTCTTCGCGAATACTCTCAGGCTTTTGAATAGGTAGCAATCGGTAGGTCAAACCTTCCATCACCACATGCTCGCTGATGTTGAGGCCAAGCGTAGACAAGGAGGTATTGTTGAAATAGATTGGTCGCTCCCAATTGTTGCTTGCAATCAAATCAATCAGCATCAAGGTGCCCTTGGTGACATAGTTCCCGCTTACCTGCAGGTTCATTTGCGGCACAAACAGGTCTTTGAACTGTGGAGGCACAATTTCATCGTTGGCCATAAAACTGCTGTCGATTTCAAGAATCAAATTCCTTGAAGGCACCATATTGACGATGCTTTTGCCGGATGTCTTCATCTTGAGTAGTTCCGAACCGCTGTTGATTAGCTTGAGGTATTCCTTGGCAGAAATGGCATTGAGTCCCTCGCGCTCCATGACGTAAAGCACGTCGTTGGTTCCCTTTTGGTAGCGTTCAGGTGCAAGGGAGAAAGGAAGAGGATCGGATTCATTGGCTTGACGGGTCATCTGATCCACATACCAGTCGGTATCGAAGTAGCTCAGTACGATGACTCGTACGTCTGTACGGAAATTTTCCACTTCCTGTACGTACCAGAGCGGGAAGGTATCGTTATCACCTCCGGTAAAAAGGATGGCGTTTGGAGCACAGGAAGCCAAGAAATTGCGTGCTGCATCGACAGAGAAGTAACGCCCCTTACGGTTGTGGTCATCCCAGTTTTCTGCTGCCATGAGACCAGCCACTGGAAGGGTGAGTAGTGCAGCAAGTAAGCCGCCCGTACTTAGGTTTTTGGTAGCCTTACCTAGGCCATGAGCCAAGGCCAAGGTACCTAGGCCAACCCAAATGGCAAAAGCATAGAAGCTACCTACATAGATATAATCACGCTCTCTAGGCTCAATGGGTGGAGAATTGAGGTAGAGCACCAAGACCACGCCCATCATGAGGAAGAGCATCAAGTTGACATAGAAGTACTTGGGGTCTTTTTTAGCTTGAAAGAAAAAGCCAACCAATCCCAAGATTAAAGGCAGCATCAGGTAGTTATTATGCCCCTTATTTTCTTTGATATAGTCCGGATAGTCGATGGTGAGCGCATGCGTGAATCCCATCCAGGAAGCATCTGAAAAATCACTTTCCCTGCCGGAGAAGTTCCACAGAAAATAGCGCCAATACATATGCCCTAGCTGGTGGGTAAACATAAAGTAAAGGTTGTCTCCAAAGGTAGGATCTTGCTCTTCATTTAGTCCCAACTTGGCACGGTAACTGCGTTTGTGGCTCTCCTGCGTGGAGTAAATTCGGGGTAGTATCGTGGTTTTTTCTGGGTCGTAAGTATTTTTTAGATCAAAGTCTACGATCTCGTATTTCTCCTTACCCTTCATATAGATTGGATCTCCTTCCTCTTGGTCTACGAGCGAAGCCGTATAGTATTGTCCGTGGAGAAGTGGTCTATAGCCATATTGCTCGCGCTTCAAGTAGGAAACATAGCTAACAATGTCTTTAGGTGCATTCTCGTTGATGATTGGGTCTTGGTTGGAACGCACGATAATCAGCGCATAGCTACCATAGCCAATCAAAATAAAGGTCAGCGCGAGTAAGGCGGTATTGAGCAGGGCCAACTCCTTTTTGAAGGAGTACCTAAAACCTGCCGCCAGCGCAGAAATGAACAGGATAGAAAATACCACAATACCAGAGCCAAAGGGCAATCCCATGCTGTTGACCATGGTAATCTCCATGGAGCCTGCTAGACTTGGAAGTCCAGGAATGATCAGGTTATTGATTAGAATCAAGGCTATGCCACCTAGGAACATGGCAAATAGGGCTCCTTTTAGGCTAGGGGTAGGGTATTTCTTGAAGTAGTAAAGTAAGGCAAGCGCAGGGAGCGTAACCAAGTTGAGCAAGTGAACACCGATCGATAAGCCTACGAGGTAGGCGATAAATACCAACCACCTGTTTTCTTCTTTCGGGTCCTTGATGACGTCCCATTTCAAAAATGCCCAAATCACGATGGCTGTAAAGAAGGAAGACATGGCATAAACTTCTGCTTCCACTGCAGAGTACCAAAAGCTATCTGAGAAAGTGTAAACCAAGGCGCCTACTGCCCCTGAAGCCATTAGTGCGATGGTTTGGCCTTTGGTTTCTTGTCCCTCCTCGATGGCGAAAAGTCGTCTTCCTACCAAAGTGATGGACCAAAAGAGGAAAAGAATAGTGAATCCTGAAAATAAGGCGCTACCAATATTCATCCAATAAGCCACCTGCAAGGGATCTCCCATTGCTAAGAATCCAAACATGCGGTAAACCAACAACATGAAGGGCGCTCCTGGAGGGTGAGGTACCTGCAGCTTGTAAGAAACGGCAATAAATTCCCCTGGATCCCAGAAACTGGCTGTTTGTTCTACAGTAAAGACGTAAACGAGGGTAGCGACGGTAAAAAGAATCCAGCCGCCGAGGTTGTTGATCTGCTTGTATGTGAGCATCAATTCGGTCAATTTGAGCTACGAAACTATAAAATTTTAGACCAAAAAGGGAATGTTTAGACTTTTTAACGGGGGAAAAATGGGGGATGATGGCTTCTGTGACAAGCATTACTGTGGAGAACAAGCGCATCAGCTACTTTTGAGGGGTAATTTGAAGACTAAACCAACATGCTACCTAAAACCAAAACATTTCAAGAGCTCATCGAGGGGGACACCCCTGTGCTGGTAGATTTCTTTGCCGAGTGGTGCGGACCTTGCAAAATGATGCAGCCTATCCTAGAAGACACTTCTAAGCAGCTTGGAGCAAAAGTAAAGATTCTAAAGGTGGACGTAGACCGTAACCCACTTGCGGCGAGCAAATTTCAAGTTCGGGGCGTACCAACGCTATTGCTTTTTCAAAAAGGGCAGGTGGTATGGAGACAATCCGGCGTGGTACCTGCACAACAGCTGGTGAAGGTAGTCGAAAATCAACTCCTCACCACTGCCTAAGCTTCGGTGACAAAAGTCATGTACGGGGCTAGCCTACCGCAGTAAGTTTGCCTATCTAAAAAAAAACGAAACATTAGAAATAAATACAGTCCTATGAAAATCGAACAAATCTACACTGGATGTTTGGCACAGGGTGCCTACTACATTGAATCAGACGGCGAGGCCGCTATCATCGATCCACTACGCGAAGTACAGCCCTATATCGAAAAGGCAGCACGTCGAAATGCGAAAATCAAATACGTATTTGAAACCCACTTCCATGCAGATTTTGTCTCTGGTCACCAGGACTTGGCAGCAAAGACCGGTGCCAAAATTGTATACGGTCCTACGGAAATGGCGCTAGGCTTTGATGCCATCGTGGCAGAGGACAACCAGGTATTTACCTTGGGTAAAACCAAGATTCGCGTACTTCATACGCCAGGTCACACCATGGAATCGGTGTGCTACCTGCTTACCAACGAGGAAGGCAAGGAAGAAGCGATTTTTACAGGAGACACACTATTTATTGGCGATGTTGGACGTCCTGACTTGGCACAAAAAGTAGTAAAGGGACTTACTCAGGAAATTCTTGCTGGAAATCTTTACGATTCCTTGAGAAATAAGTTGATGCCACTTGGGGATGACTTGGTAGTTTACCCTGCACACGGTGCTGGTTCTGCCTGCGGCAAAAACATGAGCAAAGAAACTTCTGATACGCTAGGCAACCAGAAGAAGGTAAATTATGCACTTCAAGACATGACTAAGGAAGCCTTTATCAAAGAGGTTTTGCATGGCCTAACTCCTCCACCTGCCTACTTCCCGCAAAACGTGATGATGAACATTCAGGGTTACGATAGCATTGACGAGGTATTGGAGCGTGGTATTCGTCCTTTGACTCCAGCCGAATTTGAAGCTGCTGCCAACGAGACTTCCGCCTTGATCTTGGATACGCGTGATGCCCAGGTATTTGCCAAAGGCTTTGTACCAAATTCCATCAACATCGGCATCGACGGAAGCTTTGCAGTATGGGTAGGAGCAATGATTCCTGACTTGAAACAAGAGATTTTAGTTATTGCAGAGGAAGGTCGAGAAGAAGAAGTGATCACTCGATTGGCTCGAGTGGGCTATGATTATTCCATCGGTTACTTGGCTGGAGGTTTTGCAGCTTGGAAAAATTCCGGTCAGGAAGTAGATAGCATCACCTCCATTTCGGTAGAAGAGTTTGCCAAAATCAAAGCGGGAGATCCGGGTGTTCACGTGCTTGACGTGCGTAAAAACTCCGAATACCTATCTGAGCACGTATTGGAAGCTGAAAATGCGCCACTTGATTACATCAACGACAGCATGTTGAAAGTGGATAAGAACAAAACTTACTACGTACACTGTGCTGGTGGCTACCGTTCCATGATCTTCAGTTCTATCCTAAGAGCAAGAGGATACGACAACCTTATTGACATTGCTGGAGGATTTAAGGCGATTAAGGAGTCTGAGAAAATAGAGGTTTCTGCCTTCGTTTGTCCAAGCACGTTACTTTAAGGGATCTAATCAAGTTTAATGCTGTAAATGGCAGGTCATCGACCTGCCATTTTTTAGTTTAACGCAGCTAGGATGTGATTTTAGTCACAAGATTAAGTAGAAACTAATGAAGAGATTTGTTTTCATGTGGAGAAAGGCTTTTGTAGCTACTTGTTTAATCCTTTCGATTTCTTTTGCTGTGCAAGCCCAGCACGAGGAGCATGCCGAGGCACACCTGGCCGACAGCAGTGAGATGTTTGGAAAAATTTTGAATACGGGGAAGTTTGAATTCCACTTACGCTCCTATTTCATGCATACCAACAATGCCGTAGGCTTGTTGGACTACTCTGCCTGGGGTACTGGGGCAGGTTTGGGCTATTTTAGTCCCCGATGGAAAGGCCTAGGTATAGGCTTTAGTGGGTTCTTTGTTTTCAGACATCTGGAAAGAAACTTAACCGTTGCCGATCCCAAGACGGGCCTTGGGAATCGATACGAACTCACACTTTTCGATGTCCACCATCCCAAGAATTATAAGGACTTGGACCGGTTAGAGGAGTTTTATTTATCCTATGAGGACGATAAATTCTCTGCTTGGTTTGGAAGACACCACTTCGAAAGTCCTTTATTGAATGCATCCGATAACCGGCTCCGTCCTAATTTATTTAGTGGTTTTTCTGGCACTTATTCCGACACTCGTTTTAGGGTTTCAGGTGCCTGGTTATCTCATTTGATCTCTAGAGGTTCTTTGGAATGGCTTCCAGCGGGGGAGTCGTTGGGATTTTATAGCACAGGAAGAAATCCAGATGGTTCTTCGGAAAGTTACAAACACCACATTTCTTCAAAAGGGATTGGTATCCTCGGTATCGAATACAAAGAGGAGAGCATTGAGGCTCAATCCTGGAATTATGTGGCGGAAGGTATTTTTGCGACCAACTTTACCGAGTTGAAGGGGAATATTCCAGTAGATGCTGACAAGCGATTGCTGTATGGAGTACAAGGGTTTTACCAGCAAGCAGTAGGCAATGGGGGAAACGTGGATCCTGCCAAGGCGTATACGCTACCCGATGAAAAGACACATGGCATGGGCTTAAGAACGGGGATGGAATGGGAGAATAGCGAGTTGACGGCCAATTTTCTTTACATTTCCGACGAGGGAAGGTTTCTTTTTCCACGTGAGTGGGGCAGAGAGAAATTTTTCGTCAGCATGCAACGCGAGCGATTTGAAGGAATGGGAGGAGTGCATGCCTTCGGTATCAATTACGACAAAACGTTTATCCAAGACAAACTAAAGATGTCATTTGGTGCGAGCCATGTGCAAACTCCAGGACTAGAAAATTTGACTTTGAATAAATATGGCCTACCCAATTACTTCCATTTCATAGGCTTAATTGATTACCGATTTGATGGGTACTTCAAAGGCTTGGACTTGCAGCTGTTGGTAGCCCATAAAAACGAGGATAGCGCAAGAGAAATTCCACTGGAGTATGTGATCAACCGGGTAAACATGACCAACGTCAACCTAATTTTAGATTATAGATTTTAAACACAAACAAAACCAATAAAGCACCCTATGAATCAATTTATCGAATGGATCTCTCAACCCTGGCCCTGGTATGTGGCAGGACCTATGATTGGGCTCACTGTTCCCGCGCTACTTATCGTGGGCAACAAAACCTTCGGGATTTCCTCTTCACTACGACACGTATGCGCCGCATGCGTTCCTGCAGGTATTCCTTTCTTTACCTATGACTGGAAAAAAGAAATCTGGAACTTGCTTTTTGTGCTTGGCACCGCAATCGGTGGATTTATCGCAATGAACTTCCTTGCCAATCCCGATACGATTGTGATTTCGGAGGCAACACAAGCGGATTTAACTGCTTTGGGGATCACCAATTTCTCTGATTTGATGCCAAGTGAGATTTTCAACTGGGACAATGTCTTTACAGGCAAAGGACTTCTATTCTTTGTGATTGGCGGTTTCTTGGTAGGTTTTGGCACTCGCTATGCAGGTGGATGTACCTCTGGCCATGCCATCATGGGCATCAGCTCCCTGCAGTGGCCGTCACTTGTAGCCACGTTTTTCTTCATGTTGGGCGGATTTTTGATGACCCACGTGTTGCTTGCCCCACTTATGAAATTAGTTGGATTTTAATTAGAACAGAAACATGTCAACTTCAAAAGAAAATAACGCAACCCAGGCAGACGCTCATTGTGTTGCCCCTAACTCCAGCAAAGAAACAGACAAGGGCTTAGCCCTGTTGAAGTACGTACTTATCGGTACTGTTTTTGGAATGATATTCGTCAAAGCGGAGATTATATCCTGGTTTAGAATCCAAGAGATGTTTCGCTTTCAATCCTTCCACATGTACGGTGTGATCGGATCAGCCATCGTTACCGGCATCATTTCCATCCAACTTATCAAGCGATTTAATATCAAAACCATGCACGGTGAAACCATCTTGATTCCTACCAAAGTCTTTAAAAAAGGTCAGGTCATCGGTGGATTTATCTTTGGACTTGGCTGGGCCATCACTGGCGCCTGTCCAGGACCACTATTCGCTCAGATTGGAAGTGGCTATACGGTCGTCTTGGTCACTTTGGTTGCTGCGCTGGCAGGAACTTGGGTGTATGGAAAGTTTGAAAAATATTTCCCTAACTAAGGCGATTCTCGCAAAAAGTTACAGTTTAACAACGTGTCGCCTTTACCAAAGGGCGTCACTTTTTAGTTAAACACCTTTTTGACGATGAAGCGGATGAAAATGATGATGGTCGCGATGATGCTGCCTACGATGACAAATTCCATGACATGTTAATTTGACTACCTAACTCATTCCTGCCAAGAATAGTTTGGCGCCTTTGGTGGAATCCTTCCGAATCTTTTGGCCTTTCTGTTTACCTTCGTGACGGTTTAACAGCTGACAAGATTCATGAAGTACCTTTCCAAACGCAGGATTGCGCTCGGCGCACTGTTTTTTTTTATGGGAATATGTTTTGCGAGTTGGGCAGCACGCATTCCCGATATCCAAACTAAGTTTCAGCTTTCCGAAGGCCAGCTAGGAACAATCTTACTTTGCTTACCCATAGGCTCCATGCTTGGGCTACCCATCGCAGGCTGGTCGGTACATCGCTACGGTAGTCGCAGGGTTATCTTGATTTGTAGTTTTGCCTACGCACTCACCCTTCCCTTAATCGGCTTGTCTCCAAGTACTTGGACAATTGCACTAGTCTTGATGGGATTTGGCATGCTGGGCAACATCATGAACATTTCGTTGAATACCCAAGCCATAGGCTTGGAAAATCAACTTGGAAAAAGCATTCTCGCCTCCTTCCATGGCATCTGGAGTATGGCTGGCTTTACCGGTGCAGGGGTAGGTGCAGGCATGATTTTCCTTAACTTTTCTCCCGCAGCGCACTACGTTGTGGTGGCTTTGCTATCCGTAGTATTGATTTTGTTATCACAAAAATTTGTCATCAACGACAAGCCTGCCGAAGGGGAGGAGGGAGGACTTGTGTTGCGAAAGCCAGACGCCCTACTTCTTCGCGTAGGCTTGATCTCTTTTTTGGGCATGATGGCTGAGGGCTGCATGTTTGATTGGTCGGGTGTTTATTTCAAAAAAATCGTAGAAGCGGAACCTCAATACGTGTCTTTGGGCTACGTCTGCTTTATGGGCGCTATGGCCTCGGGGAGATTTGTGACCGACAAGGCAAGCAATCGTTTTGGCAAGGTACCCGTGCTTCAAGTTAGTGGGCTGCTCATATTCTTTGGTCTACTGCTGTCGGTGGTCTTTCCCAGCCTGTTCACGGCAGCTATCGGCTTTTTAATTGTAGGTGCTGGTGTTGCCTCTATCGTTCCTGTTTCCTACGGTATCGCAGGCAGGTCCAAACTATATACGCCTAGCGTAGCCTTGGCCTTGGTGTCCACGATTTCCTTCTTTGGCTTTTTGGTAGGCCCGCCACTGATTGGTTTTGTGGCCGAACTCTTTGACCTCAAAGTTTCATTTGCCTTGATAGGGATAAATGGTATGGGAATCTTGCTGTTAAGCAGCTTTGGGAAGCAGGTTTTTGCCTCACAAGAAATCACGACGAGCGCATGATGCTGCCTGAGGATTTTCAGTTTAAGAAAGATTTTGAGGTAGGTTCCTACCAAGTCCATCCCAGTGGGCAGATTAGCCTTTGCTCCCTAGCTGATTTACTTCAGGAGATTGCCTGGAAGCATGCCGATTCCGAAGACTTTGGGCGTACGCTTTTGGACGAAAAGCAAATGTGGGTGCTTTCCCGATTTGAAATTCTAGTAAGCCAATTTCCTTCCTGGGGCGATCAGCTG
>JBIIFN010000082.1:0-10523 GCA_044237325.1 Algoriphagus sp. | reverse complement strand
GTTGTAAAAACTTTCCAAAAGTATTTTCAAAAAACACCTGAACAGCTTTTTGACACCTTCACTCGTGCCGCGGTAAATGCTGCCTCCATCGGGCAAGTGCATCAGGCCACGCAAGGGGAGAAGATTTTTGCTGTCAAAATTCAATATCCCGGCGTAGGTCAGTCGGTGAGTTCGGATTTGAAACTCGTCAAGCCAATTGCCTTGCGGATTCTCAATATGAATGCGCAGGAGCTGGATCATTACATGCAAGAAGTGGAGGAGCGCCTCCTCGAAGAAACGGACTATCACCTGGAAGTGCAGCGTTCGAGAGAAATCTCAAAAGCTTGTGCCCATATTCCCAATATTCGCTTTCCAAAGTACTACGATGCACTTAGTTCGGAGCGAATCATCACCATGGATTGGATAGAAGGGAAGCACATCAAAGAGTGGATGGATACCCAACCATCGCAGGAGGCTAGAAATAAGGTGGGACAGGCCCTTTGGGACTTTTACCACCACCAGGTGCACAACTTGAACCAAGTGCATGCCGATCCCCATCCGGGCAATTTCATCATCCAGGAAGACGGTACGCTTGGCATCATTGACTTTGGTTGTGTGAAGGTGATTCCGAAAGACTTCTATACGGGGTACTTCTCCTTGATCAAACGTGATCTACTAATCAATGAGGCCGAGTTGAATCAGATTTTCTATGACCTAGAATTCATCTCAGACAAGGATACCGATGTTGAGAAAGCGTACTTCAGTGCTGTTTTCTCAGAGATGATTACACTGCTCGGCACCCCTTTTCACGTTGAGAAATTTGACTTTTCTGACAACGACTTCTTCAATCAGATTTTCCAGTTGGGAGATCGGATTGCAAACGATAAAATGTTCAAGAAGTCCAACCAAGCCCGAGGTTCTCGGCATGGCTTATATGTCAATCGAACTTACTTTGGGATCTATAACTTGCTCAATCAGCTCCAGGCAGAGGTGGTAACTACCAAGCCGGCTTGGTTAAGCTAAATCAAGGTAAAGCTGGTATAGAAGGCTTCTAGTTGATTGCGTGCTTAGATGCCAATTAATAGGCAGTTTAGTGGTTTGCATTACCTACCTTGTCATGTATCTTATTCGCTTACTTATCTAGCGAAAAAGCGCAACCATTTCCAGCCTATTGCTGGGTATAGGTGACGCGATAGATGCAGTTGGCCACGTCATCAGAAATCAACAGACTACCATCTTGAAGTTCCTGTACATCTACTGGCCGGCCCCAAGCTTCTTGGCTAGCGGCATCGAGCCATCCCGTCACAAATACTTCTTGCTCGCTAACCTTTCCTTGTGCATCCATCTTGGCTATAATGACCTCGTAACCTGATTTGCTGCTGCGGTTCCAGCTCCCGTGTTTGGCGATGAAAAGTTGGTGTTTGTAGGTTGCAGGAAACTGTTCACCTGCGTAAAATCGTAGCCCTAGGGGAGCGGTATGCGCGCCTAATTTTGCTTCTGGTGCTGTGTAGAACGTTGCTTCTTTGCCTTCTGCACCTAACTCAGGATCCTTGATGGTGCCGGCATGCCAGAAGGGATATCCGAAATGCTGTCCTTTGGAACCGGCCTTATTGAGTTCGCAATCGGGCATGTCATCACCCAGCATGTCCCGGCCATTATCCGTAAACCAAAGTTCTTTTGTGATAGGATGCCAGGTCATTCCTACGGAGTTGCGTACACCATTTGCATAGATTTCGGGAGTAGCACCAGGTTTGCTGACATCCAATCGAGTAATGCATGCAAAAATTGGGTCTTCAGACAGGCAGATATTGCAAGGAGCACCTACAGGTATGTAAAGTAGTCCATCTGGACCGAAGGCGATAAATTTCCAACCGTGGTGTGCCTCGTCGGGGTAACCATCGTAAACCACCTCAAAGGAGGGTTTATCCAGGTTGTTTTTGATGTCTTTGAATCGAAGAATGCGCGATACTTCAGCTACGTATAGATCTCCATCTTTATAGGCAACGCCATTGGGCATGCGCAGGTCTTCAGCCAAGATGTATTTGACGTCCGCTTTGCCATCCCCATCTTCATCGACTAGGGCATAAACATTCTTTTCCTGTCTGTTGCCCACAAAGACAATCCCTGTTTCAGAAACAGCCATGGAACGTGCATTGGGCACATCTGCAGCCCAAACTTCAATGTTGAAGCCTGCAGGAAGTTTGAGCTGATCAAGCTTTACGTCTGCTTTTGCGTCTTTGATTGAAATTTTATTTCCTGTTGCTGAGGAGCTAGAGGTGGAGCTGCCGCCGTTGCAGCTTGCAAGTAAAAATGCTACTGAGCAAACAAAGAGGGTGGATAGGAGTGAAGATCTATGCATTGGGATGGATTTTGGCATAAATTTAACCGAATACTTCAGAGATTGATTCTGAACAGAGCTGGGTATTGGTTATTTTTGCCCCCATGTTATCGATTAGTAACCTCTCTTATTTTATTGGCGGCCGTGCTTTGTACGAAAATGCCAACTTGCACATCAAGCCAAAAGACAAAATTGGCCTTGTCGGCCAAAACGGTACAGGCAAATCCACCTTACTAAAAATCATCAACGGTGATTACCTCCCGTCTTCAGGCGATGTACAAAAAGCAAAAGACTGTACCCTTGGATTTTTGAATCAGGATTTGCTTTCCTACCAATCTGACGATAGCATTTTGGACGTGGCGTTGGCAGCGTTCAAAGAAACCCTAGCCATTCAGGCCGAAATAGAGGAGGTGTTGAAGTTGATGGAAACCGACTATTCGGATGAGGTAATCAACAAGTTGGCTTTTTTGCAGGACCGATTTGAGTCCAATGAAGGCTATACCATCAAAGCCAAGGCCGAAGAAGTATTGGAAGGGATTGGTTTTCAGACCAGTGACCTACAAAAGCCCCTGCGGCAGTTTTCTGGAGGATGGAGGATGCGGGTGATGCTCGCCAAGCTGCTCCTAGAAAAGCCCTCTCTGCTCATGCTGGATGAGCCAACCAACCACCTTGACTTGCCTTCCATCCAATGGGTGGAAAACTACTTGAAAAATTACGAAGGGGCTGTTGTGGTCGTATCCCACGACCAGACGTTCTTAGACAATTGTATCAGTACCACAGTAGAAGTAGCCAATGAGACCTTGACGGCCTATTCCGGTAACTATTCTTTTTATAAGGAGGAGAAAAAACTCCGCATGGAGCTGCAGCAAAATGCTTTTGAAAACCAGCAGCAGATGATTAAGCAGACGGAGAAATTTATCGAACGCTTCCGGGCCAAAGCCACCAAATCCAATCAGGTGCAATCGCGCATCAAGGCCTTGGACAGGCTAGACCGAGTTCACGAAGTGGTCAATGACGAGGCCTTTGTCAATTTCAAATTTAAGTTTTCCCAAAAATCAGGAAGGGACGTCATTACCTTGGATAAGGTGTCCAAGGCGTATGGAGACCTGACTATTTTGAAAAATACCGCGGGGAGAATTGAGCGTGGCGATAAAATCGCCTTGATTGGCGCCAACGGTAAAGGAAAGTCTACGCTACTACGCATCATCGCCGGTACGGAAGTAGGGCAGGGCTCTAGAGCCGAAGGCCACAATGTTATCAAGGCCTTTTTTGCGCAGCACCAGCTGGAAGCCTTGACGCTAGACAATGAGATCATCCAGGAAATGTCGCAGGCGGGAAGTAAGAAAACAGAAATGGAGTTGCGTGGTGTGTTGGGCTGCTTTTTGTTTTCCAACGAGGAGGTTTACAAGAAAATCAAAGTGCTCTCTGGTGGGGAAAAGTCACGGGTAGCCTTGGCAAAAACCTTGATCTCCGAAGCCAACTTTCTACTCTTGGACGAACCGACCAACCACTTGGATTTTCAATCGGTGAATATCCTTATTCAAGCACTGCAACAGTACGAAGGCACCTTCATCACCGTCTCTCACGACAGGCACTTCATCAAAGGGGTGGCCAATAAGATCTGGTATATTGAGGAGCACGAAATCAAAGAATACCCAGGTAACTACGAGGAGTATGAATTTTGGAGGAGTCAGCAGGTAGATGTCAAGCCTGTGGCTGTCGTAGAGAAGGTAATAAAGACTCCGGTGTCTTCACCAAAAAACACCGAAGAAGCACAGCAGGCCAAGCGAGAATTGAAAAAATTGGAAGAGCAGCTCCAGAAAATAGAAAAAGAAATCACCCAGATAGAAGGGGAGAAGTTGGCCCTTGAAGATCAGCTAGCCGATCCTGCCCTCTATGCCGACGAAGTTGCAGCTGCCAAGGTGCAAAGCCGCTACCAGGTAGTTCAGAATTCCTTGGATACAGCCAATAGCTCTTGGGAGGCCCTGGTTGACCAGATATCCTTGTTTCAAGCCCAACTAGCCTAGGCTACAGCCTTCATCGCCATGGTACTTCGCATCCTCCTCTTGCTATTTTTCTTACCCTTTTGGGCGAGTGCCCAGGTGCTGGAGGACAAGGTGTATGTGGACCATATTTTATCTGTGCGTTTGTTTCCGAAGGGGCCTGCTTCGGATAGTCAGCTCGACGCTCCGGTAGTTTCGCTCACAGATGCTAAGACTTTGCAGCTGCTATTTGATGATCTTTCTTACGACCCCGAACTCTATTCTGCCAAGTTGATCCACTGCAATGCGGACTGGACCAAGTCGGGCTTGCGGGACACCGACTTTTCATTGAGCTTCAACGAGTTTACGCTGTCGGAATATGCCTATTCAGTCAATACCCGAATGCCGTATATCAAGTATGCTTTTTCGGTTCCTCGGGTAAGTAAATCGGGTAACTATGTGCTGAAAGTATATAAAAACCGGGATGAGAATGCGCCTATTCTTACGCGTCGATTTATGGTGCTAGAAAACTTGTCTGCCGTGGGTGCGCTATTGGTGCCTCCAGCACAGACGGAAGATCGAAGAGCACTGCAGCAAATCAATGCAACGGTCAACTATGCCAACCTGGAAGTGGTGGATCCCGCTGCGCAAATCAAGGTAGTGATCCGACAGAATCAGCGCTGGGACAATGCCAAGGTGCTTAGCAAGCCCACTTTTTTGAATCAAAATGCAAAAATCATTCGATACGAGCCATTTGAAGGGGAGAGCACCTTTCGAGCGGGTAATGAGTTTCGGTTTATGGACCTGCGCTTTATCCGAGCTACAGGGGTAAATGTGTCCTCGATTCGGGTGGAAGAAACCTTGATCACCGCCGAGGGAATGGTTGAGTTGCCAAGGCCTGGTGGCGCCTACTCCCAGTACTTGGACTTGAATGGGCAATACCTTGTACAAACCAACGACCGACCGGGTGGAGATCCCGAAGTGGAGAGTGAGTACGTGTACACAACCTTTTATCTCAACGAAGCTCCTGGCAAGAAAATTAAGCTCGTGGGAGCGCTTAGTCAGTGGGGGAAATCACCTGAGGCGACACTCGTATACGATTCAAAAAAGAAGGTATACACCACCTCTTTGCTGCTGAAGCAAGGTTGGTACGATTACCAGTTTGCCTATGATTTGGGGCAGGGAGTATTGGATTTAGAACCTTTTGAAGGCAGCCATTTCCAAACAGAAAACGAGTACGAGGTTTTGGTATACTACCGAGGCCTGGGTTCTCGCTACGATCAGCTGGTGGGTTATGTCTACTTGCAGCCGAACAAGCGTCGGCTTTGATTTTTTGCCGAAGGCATAAAAAAAACACCCCTCAACGCGTATTGAAAACTTGCTGAGGGGTGTTTTTGTGTATTTATAGCCTTATAGCTCTTCGGAAGAAATTTCCTCCTCTTCTGTGGGAGCTACGTTTTGTCTTGTGCGTTGCTCGCCTGCTTTGTAGGGAACAAATCCTTCTCTTTTGAATTTGTATGGCGTAGTACGGTCACCTAAAGGATGCGTTGCCAAATCCATCATGCCAAAACCTTTGTGGGTAAAGGCACCCAATCCGCACTTGAACACAAAGTCCTGCACTTCAGGAGCGGCGTACAAGGTGAAGGGAAGGGTGTAGCCACGTACCTCGTATTTGACGTCTAGGTCGTAGACGGCATAGATGCGGGCAAATTTCTTTTGCTGCTCTTTCAGTTTGTTAACATAGACCATGTCGGGTACCACCTGGAACTTGAAGAAAGATTCCATTTGCTCGGCAGAGTACCAACCTGATTTTTCCATGCGGGTTAGCGTAGACTCATAAAGCAAGTCTGAGAATTCGTCGCTGTCTGGGTTGATAAATCGCTTGCCAGCTTCTTCGTTGAAAGCAGGAGTGATTAGTACCAAGGGGGAGATGCAAACGAACTTATTGGACACTTCCAAGACTGGCTCCACCTCAATCTCCGTGTACTCAGGGGAAAGAATTAAGTTACCAAGTTCAATTTTGGAGGTAGCAAAGATTTGCTCTAGCAGGTAGTCGATAAACTCCTCACTCTGAGACGAAAGCACCAGAGTAACTAGGCTAGAATAGTAGTGCAATCCACTTCTACTCACCTTGGTTTGTCCTTTCAATCCAGAGAAGTTGAAAAAGTTGTAGTTGTAAAACTCTTCTTTTCCTCCTTTGACGATCAGTCCTTTGAGAAATTGGGCCAGAATGTACTGGTGGTGAAAAGGCAAATAAGAGCCTTTGTTTTTTAGGGAAAATATTAGTCTTACTCTCACGATTTAGAAAAATAAAATTAAATAATGTGAGGTTTGGGGTCACCAAACCTCAGTTGCTTAAGTAGTTTGTAAAGCTACTATTTTTTTTCAGCAAACATCAAACATTAAATCTAAAATGCATGATATCACCATCTTGGACGACGTATTCTTTGCCTTCGATGGATATTTTGCCGTTCTCTCTACAACCTGCTTCTGTCTTGAATTGTTTGTAGTCGGCGATACTGATTACCTCCGCTTTGATAAATCCTCTTTCAAAGTCAGTATGGATCACACCGGCGGCCTGTGGTGCCTTCCATCCTTTGCGGATAGTCCAAGCACGTACTTCTTGCACGCCAGCAGTGAAGTAGGTAATCAAGTTGAGGAGAGCATAGGCCCCATAAATCAATTTATTTAGCCCGCTTTCTTCCAATCCATATTCGGAGAGGAACATTGCTTTTTCTTCAGGCTCGTCAAATTCCGCAATTTGAGATTCTATCGCTGCACAGAGGATAATTACCTCAGCGTGTTCCTCTTTCACCTTGTCGCGTAGTCGATCGACAAAGGCATTGCCGGTATGAATACTGGCTTCATCTACATTGGCAACATACAAAACCGGCTTGATGGTGAGTAGTTGTAGGTCCCTTACTGCCTCTAGGTCTTCTTTGTCTACCTCGAGGGCACGCGCGTTGAGTCCAGCATCGAGGGCTTCTTTAAATCGTACCAAGGTATCCAGTTCTCTTCTGGCCTTAGCATCGCCAGATTTGGCCATTTTTTCGATTTTCTGAATCTTTTTCTCCACGGATTCGAGGTCCTTGAGCTGAAGTTCAGTGTCGATGACTTCCTTGTCAAATAGGGGGTCTACGCCACCAGCGACGTGAACGATATTTTCGTCTTCAAAGCAACGGACCACATGAACGATGGCATCTACTTCGCGGATATTGGCAAGAAATTTATTTCCCAAGCCTTCGCCTTTTGAAGCACCTTTCACCAAGCCGGCGATGTCAACAAATTCGATGATGGTGGGGACCACCTTTTGGGGGTTGACCAGCTCTTCCAATACCTGCAAGCGCGGATCGGGAACCGATACTACACCTACATTGGGTTCTATGGTACAAAAAGGAAAGTTTGCTGCTTCAGCTTTTGCGCTAGATAGCGCATTAAACAAGGTAGACTTACCCACATTTGGGAGTCCTACAATGCCACATTGTAATGCCATTAATTCGTTGCTTTAATTTTAAATATTCTAAAAGACTTGTAACCACTGTAAAACTCCATGACTGCCACTCGGAAGATGGTATACACGGGGATAGCAAAAATCATCCCGCCAATGCCGGCGATTTTTGCCCCGGCAAAGATAACAACAAATATCTCAAGGGGATGTGCTTTTACAGATTTGGAAAAAATCATGGGTTGCAAGAGGATGTTGTCGGTGAGTTGAACCGCCGCAAACACGGAAATGATTTTGAAAAGTAAGTAGCTATAGTCTGCATCCGTGGTGAAATCTCCTGTAGAAAGGCCTACAACCATACCAAAAACGGCACCTAGAATTGGTCCGGCGTAGGGGATAAGGTTGGCAATGGCAGCAAACAGGGCAATAGTCAGGGCATAGTCCACCCCTGCAAGGGTGAGACCAGAAGCTGCCAACAAGAAAATTGCCAGCACTTGTAGCAATAGGCCAAAAAGGTAGTTGGACAGGAGCTTTTCCACCTTGGTAAAGGTGGCTACCGAAAGCTCGAAATAGGCGTTGGGAATGAGATTCAGCAGGTTTCTGCGTAGCAGGCCATTTTCAAAGAGCAAAAAGAAGGTAATAAAGGAAACGGCAAGTATGCCTACCAATAGGCTCGTTGTGACTGAGATGACGCCACTAATAAAGCCGCTAATGTCAAACTTTTTTAGCGTCTCTTTCACAGAAAAGCGAAGCTCTTCTAATAGGATACCTCGCTTGTTTTCAATCAGCTGGTACTTCATTAGAAACCGCTCCAGTTTTTCTAGTGGCTCGGCCAGTTGCCCATAGATACCCTCCAAGTCGAGCTCACTAAGTAGAATAACCTGTCGATTGATCAACGGGAAGAAGAGTAATCCTAGGAGAAATACAAAGGAAACGACAGCAGCATAGGAGGCAAGGATGGCGATTCCGCGGGGAATATGCTGACCAATGATGTGAATCTCGTTGATTTTGTTGGTGAGCGGCCGTAGAAGAGCAGCAAGGATTAAGGAAATGACGAGGTATAGGGATATGGACGAAAAATACCAGCCAACCAAGAGGAAGCTGCCAACGCATAGAAGTAAATAAATAAAAAATCGCTGCATAGCTGATGGGAAAAAGAAAAGGAGGCTATATGCCTCCTCAAATATATTGGATTCCTCGGGGTATCCCTAGTAGTTGGTGTTGCTGCTTATTCCCAGCGAAGCTCGTTGTTTACTTCGTTTTCGGAATCTTCATTTTCAAACTGCTCGAAATCAAAATCAGGGAGCAAATCGTTTTTAACGTGGTCAACAGCCTCGTTTAGCGCATTGACAAACTTGAAGAAATCCTCCTTGTATAGAAAGATTTTGTGTTTTTCGTAGCTGAAATTTTCGCCGTCCATACGACGCTTACTTTCCGTGATGGTCAGGTAGTAATCGCTTCCTCGGGTAGACTTGATGTCAAAAAAATAGGTGCGTTTTCCGGCCTTTACTTTTTTAGAGAAAATTTCTTCTCTATCGTGTCCTCTGTGATCTTCCAAGGTAGTAATGGATTTGGGGTTGGATTGTTTTGAAATCTTAATGCTAAAGATAAAAGAAAAGTAACCTAGAATTAACCTTCGAACATGCTTTTTTTTAAAAAATGTGTTTAAAAAAGGGTATAAGCTGTCTCATTTTGGTTATCAATTGCTTTTTGTTAAACAAAATTCTGTAAAAAAAGGCTTACGTATGTTGCTTGTAAGGAACGTATCTCGCTGGTTTATAGCTTACTGACTTGTTGAATAGGATATTCAGGGGTACTTGGATGAATGTTTATTCTCGATGGGATAAAAATAGGGTTCGTCATCCACGAGTAGGCATAAAAAAAGCGGCTTCCGCATGGAAGTCGCTTTAAAAATACGTTCGCTAGGCGAGTTGTCTTATTCTCCGTGAAGGAAAGATTTTTTGGTGAGAAGTGCCTCTTCGGTTTCTCTGTGGTCAGGATCATCTACACAGCAGTCCACCGGGCACACTGCCGCACACTGGGGTTCCTCGTGGAAGCCATTGCACTCAGTGCATTTGTCGGACACGATGTAATAAAACTCATCCGATACCGGATCTTGTTTTTCGGTTGCCCCCACGACGGTTCCGTCGGCCAAGGTTACCTCTTTTACTTGCGTTCCTCCGCCCCAAGTCCATTCTACTCCTCCTTCATAAATTGCCGTGTTGGGACATTCAGGTTCGCATGCACCGCAGTTGATGCATTCGTCTGTGATCATTATTGCCATAAGTAGTCAAATTTGAACGTCAAAGTTATCATTAAGGAAACACGGAGACAACAAAAAAGTTGTCACACTAATTAATTTAAATTTATTCCAAGCTCCTCAGTTTTTGGATACCTTTGCTCCATGGCTTCACAATTCCCCCTTTCAGCCCGAATTTCGGCCTTTGTTCGGCTAGGAGAACGGCTCCTTTCTCTTGAGGAAGAAGAAAAAAACTCACTTTTTCTTAGTGCCCAAAACCAAAATGCTTGGTTTACTTTTCGCTCACTTGAGCAAGCCATGGTAGGAATTCGCTTGCTCCTCTCCGAAGAAGCGCTGACAAAGTGGGTATCGGCATATCCCATGACCGACCCAGAAATGCCCAAGTCCATCGGTTTGCTGATGGCTGGAAATATTCCTGCCGTGGGTTTTCATGACCTGCTGGCCGTATTGATCTCAGGCAATATCGCCTGCGTCAAACTCAGTTCCACAGATGCCGTGCTGCTACTTTGGCTGATGAAC
>JBIIFN010000081.1:0-10550 GCA_044237325.1 Algoriphagus sp. | reverse complement strand
CAAGAGACAAAGAGCGGTTCGATTTTCCACCGCGGCGGACTGGCTTGGCTTCTTTGCGAGAGAAAGAAAAAAGAGACAAGAGGGAGTATCAAGTAGTAAGTAGCAAGTAGCAAGATTGTACGAAGTACCAAGAACCTGTCTGCAGCCAGCCAGGCCGCGGTGGGTACTTGGTACCTGGTACATTGTACAATTCCCTACTTGGCCTTCCCGCCGCGGCGGGTACATCATTTTATTAGCTAAATAAATTGCAATAAGTACCTTATAACGGTACCTTACGCAAAAAAATACATTAATTTATGCAACAGGGTGCTGGTAATTGGCTACCGCGCTGGCTGGATAGCCTGCAGGCCCGGGGAGAGTTAAGTTTTGGGGTTGATCTTTTGAAAAAGGAGAATCCCTCCGTTACGGACATCGCCATCAAGCGAGCCCTCAGTCGCCTGACTGCTAAAGAGAGCCTGCTCTCTTTGCACAAAGGCTACTACCTAATTATTCCACCCGCATTTTCAAGTTCAGGAATCGTACCTCCCCAGTTGTACATGGATGCTTTTATGCGTTACCTAGAGCGACCCTACTACGTATCGCTACTTAGCGCAGCGGCATTTTATGGGGCAGCGCATCAGCAGCCACAGGAATTTTTTGTAACCACCAATCTCCCTGTTATCCGACCGACTCATAAAAAGGGATTAAAAATTAACTACCTTAGTTTAAGTGCTTTTCCGGAGGGGCTGCTGCAAAAGAGAAAAACTGCTACAGGCTACCTGCTGATTTCCAACCCGGTGTTGACTGCTGCTGACCTGGTTCAATTTGAGAAACGGGTAGGAGGTTTGAATCGGGTAGCCACGGTACTTTTTGAACTTGCGGACGAGATCCGAGCGGAGGATTTTTCAGCGCAGCTGCTGCAACAAGTTGCGGTGTCGACACTTCAGCGCTTGGGCTACCTTTTGGAGGAGGTATGCAAGAGAACAGACTTGGCAGATGCCTTAGTTGCGGCGATGCAGCGGGAGGGCCTTTCTTTTTCCCGTATTCCCTTAAAAATGGGGATGCCGAGTCAAGGGTTTAGCTCCGACAAGCGCTGGAAGGTAATTCCAAATGTAGCCTTGGAGACGGACTTCTAAGACTGCAAGTCACGATTGATTGATTTTTTAAACTTAACTTTTTATGGTTCCTATTTCCTTTATTACTGCCTGGAGGCAGAAGGCGCCCTGGCTTTATTCGGAGCAGGTGGAACAAGATTTGGTGATTTGTCGAGCGCTAGTCGAGATTTTTTCAGACGAATGGCTGGCCAGCCGGTTGGCATTCCGTGGGGGTACAGCCCTACACAAACTCTACCTGCAGCCACAGCCCCGCTTTTCAGTGGATATCGATTTGGTACAAATTACGGCAGAACCTTTTGGTCCTGTAGTGAATCGAATTCGCGATCGCCTTGCTTTTTTAGGTGAGCCTAACCGGGTTCTTAAGGCGCATAATTTTACACTTCTATACCGCTTTGAATCTGAAACTCCGCCCGTACTCCCATTAAAGTTAAAGGTGGAAACCAATACTCGGGAGCATTTTTGCTTGCTTGGATTTCTGAAACTACCCTTAGCGGTAAACTCCGACTGGTTTGAAGGCGCTAGTTTACTGACTACCTATCGCGTGGAAGAATTGTTGGCCACAAAAATGCGTGCACTATACCAGCGTAAAAAGGGTCGGGATTTGTACGATTTATATACTGCTTTGATTCAAATTCCTGGATTAGACCCTCACTTATTGATTCGGTGTTACCATACCTACATGAAATTCGCAGTGGACACACCTCCTTCAAAAAGTGAATTTTTGGCTAATGTGCAGGCCAAAATCTTAGATCCTGATTTTTTGGGAGACACAAAAGCTTTGTTGAGGCCAGGTGTAGCCTACGATCCAATTGTAGCCTACCAGGTTGTCAAATCTTCTCTGCTAGATTTAATTTAGGGACGAAAGAGTCCCTGAGCACTGCGTTAGGTAGGAAAGAAGATAGAGGGAGTATCCTGCCTGCCTACGGTAGGTAAGTCTTCCGACAGGCAGGCTTTGCGCAAGAAAAAAAAGAGACCTACCGTAGGCAGGTGGACAGGTATTTCGTCTGTGTCAAAAAGGGTGGTATTCCTGATGCATTCTTGAATCATTCTTCGTAGTAATAGGAATAGTCTATGCCTTTCATAAACATTTCCCTGTCATTAATTTGAGTAGTTAATGCGGTTTCTAACAGCTGTTTTAAAACGCTGCCATCAACTGTGCTGATAATCATGGCATTCATGTAATCCTCTTTCCTGATTTTACTCCAATCCACACATTTTTTTAGGTGTTTTTTGAGTATCATATCTAACCAAATTCTTGTACTTCTGCCATTACCTTCCATAAAAGGATGTGCCTTATTCATTTCGGTGTATTTAAAACTAATTTCATCCCAGGTGGCTTGTGGTAGGACATCGATTTTTTGCAGCGTGCTTTTTAGATGCTGTGCATAGACAAACTGATATCCTCCTTTTGAAATACTTTTTTCTCGGATTTGCCCAGCAAAATCGTACAAGCCCCCAAACAAATACCCGTGTATTTGTTGCAAACCTCTCGTTGTGCCTATTTCAAAGTCGTTAATTAAATTACTTTCAAAAAGAGTATATGCTTTTTTCTTGCTTTGCCCATCTATGCTTGTATCACTGTATAAAAACCAATCCAAAAACTTGATTGCACGATTGTTGGGAAAATGCCTTGCCAAGGCAATTATACCCCCGCTATCTAAAGTGTCTGTTAGGTATTTTTTACCATCTGCCGCCATGAATTTCAGTTGGGTAGTGGCACTAACCAACTGATTATTTTCTTTTTTTAGTTTGGCTTTTAGGTATTTCCAATAGTTACGGATCTTGGTATAGTCCGGTTCTTCGTTTAACGCTCCCACAATATCCAACACGTTAAACCACCATTTGGAATGTTCATCATCCCAAACAGCTCGTACCTCTCGGTCATTGAAAAAACGTATGGACAGCTTTGGTTGTACTTTCATTACTTGTTTTTGCTTTACAGCCCAATTATCGCATTTCTATGCCTCCATTGCTTGAGTTTTTGGTTGCATTAAAAAGCTATTTTTTTGACTACTTATATTTAAAGGTTGCGATTTTTTTTCATCCTTTCCAACCCGCATCAGGTCTTTAGGATCCTGCCTTTCTGCCGACAGGTCTTGGCGCCTTTGCGCGAAGAAAAAAAAAGAATGGCTCGCAAAGACGCAGAGACGCAAAGGCCTCCGGTAGGCAGGCGAGAAAAAAGAGACAAGAAGCGAGAGGGAGTATCAAGTATCAAGACGCTTTAGAAGCAAGACAGTATCAAGTAGCAAGTAGTAAGTATCAAGACGCTTGAGAAGCAAGATGCAAGAGACAAGAAGCGAGAGATTAGAGGCAAGAGACAAGGGCCGAGATGCAAGAACCAAGAGACAAGAAAAAAGAGACCTGTCCGCCGCGGCGGATAGGCAGGCAAAGAGCGGTTAGATTTCTTTGCGGCCTGCCTGCGGTAGGCAGGCTTGGCGCCCTGCCTGCCTACGGAAGGTAGGTCTGCCGACAGGCAGGCTTTGCGCGAGAAAGAATCCCCGCAATTCTGAGGGGCAAACCTCCGCGGCCTGCCTTCCGCAGGCAGGCGGACCCGTAAAGCGACGGGCAGGCTACAAAGTTGCTTTCAAATCTTAGAACCCTAATTTCGATTTTCTCGTTTATAAATTACTTTTTCGTTCACCAGAATTAATTCAAGAACTCCCAATCGAGTTAGTCACTTTTTAACTCACTTTTTTAAATCCATGAAAGACGAACCTAATTTCTACCAGCCCAAAGAGACCCTTGATCTTCTAGTCTTAAAATTTGATGAAGAAACGGTCACCCGTAAACTAATTTTCAGCCGAACCGGTTATATGTACGGTTATTTTCCGTACAATTGTAAAAAGAATCAAAAAATGGAAGGGCAATTGGTAAAAAATAAACGGATCGAATTAAGACTTTCGGAAGCAGAAAAAGAGATTTTTCAAAAAGCGCAAGAATTAAGTGGAGACAAGTCCTTCAGCAGTTTCGTGGTCCGAATTGTGAAGAAAGAAGCAGAAGAAATTGTGGCAAAGCACAATAAGGTCTTGGCATCTGAAAGAGACCGAGAACTATTTTTCACTGCGGTGTTTGCCGATCTCGAACCCAATCAAAGTCTCCGAGAAGCAGCGCAAAAGCATAAATTAAAGAAAGCCTAAGGTGAGCGTACTGCTTCTGGATGCTTCTCATGACCGAACGCACTTTGCATGCGAAGAGGAGTCTCTTACCAATTACCTTAAAACCCAAGTTAGCCAAGACATAAAAAGGAAGGTATCCGTATGTTTTGTAAAGACGGACGCAGTTAACCGCGTGATTGGCTATTATACCTTGGCTTCTGAAAGCCTTGGGAGAGACACTATCCCCGAGGTATACCGAAATCAAGTGCCTACTACCTACCATGCACCGGTCATTCTACTCGGAAGGTTGGCTAGAGATAGCAGCGCAAAGGGTACCGGATTAGGGGAAGAATTACTTTTGGATGCGTTGGAACGTGCCTATACCTTGTCCACGGTAAGTATTGGCGCTATGGCTGTGGTAGTGGATCCTATAAATGCTAAAGCGACTCAGTTTTATGAAAAGTATGGATTTCTAAAGCTCCCCGATAGCGGAAGAATGTTTTTGCCGATGAAGTTGATTCAAAAGTTGTTTACGACTTGATTGAAAAAAGTATTAAGTATCAAGTAGCAAGTATCAAGACGCTTGAGAAGCGAGATGCAAGAGACAAGAAGCGAGAGATTAGAGGCAAGAGACAAGAAACAAGAGACAAGAAACAAGAGACAAAGAGCGGTGAGATTTCTTTGCGGCTCGGCGCCTTTGCGAGAGAAAGAAAAAATTTTCAACTAATTACACCGTGGTCATGTCTTCAATGGACAGGCCGATGAATTCCGCTTCATATCCAATTAATTCCTGTTGTAGGGCCATGGACTTTTCGCGAAGTTTCGGAATACTGATGTTTTTTTTGTTTCGCTTCACCTCTGCAAAAACTACCTTTTTCTCCAAGTCGTTGATAGCTACAATATCGATTTCGTCAACATTTCCTTTCTTCCAATAGGTACCTAACTGGTTGTACTTTTTTTCAGCGATGAATTTCTCAATAAAGAACTTTTCGAGAATAGGGCCGCTGTAGGTTTCGTAATCGCGCGCAATTATTTGTTTCAAGTAGTCTAAATTCCGTATTTCTACAGCGCTGCGGTATTTGAATAGGAAGCGAAACCAAAAATTCAGAAAATTATCGTTGATGCGGTATTTCACGGAGCGGCCACCTGGTTTTGACAGCACAGGGCGGATTTTTTTAATTAGCGCATATTCGTTTTCCAAGCGATCAAGAAAGCCTCCTGTTTGTATTTCCAAAATAGATTCAATGGCTGTACGTGACGTTTTTCCTGAGGCAATCAAGGATAGAATTGAAAAATAGTTGCCGTATTCCTTTCCAAACTCTTCGATGAGCACATTTTTACCCTCTTCCAGAAAAAAGGAGTTGTCCGAAAGTACGGCATCGAGCATGGCTTCCTTTGTAAATGCTTCCGCTTGCACGAGCAGTTCCACATATTTGGCTACTCCGCCAGTCAGTAGGTAAAAGGCGAGCAGGTCCTCATTTTTGAAATTTGGTGAATAGTCCGTTAGAATTTTTTGTAACGTTCCGATAGCAAAGGGTTTGACGATTAGTCGCTGGGTGGCTCTCCCAAAAAGTGGCTCTTTCGAATTCTCAAAAATGCGGGTCATCATGGAATACACGGAGCCGCACAGAACCAAATTTAGTTTACTTTCCTGCTTAGCAGCATCCCAGAGGTGCTGCATCTCACTGTAAATGGAAGGATTGATGGAGTTAAATTCTTGAAATTCGTCGAATATCAGTGTGAAGGGTTGACTTTTGGAGATTTCCATCAACATTCCGAATACCTGCTTTACTGTTTTCAGCTCACCGAAAAGGGGGATATTCAATTTTTGCTTGATTTCTTCTGCAAATTCAGCACAGAGAAGGGCTTCACTTTTCTTTGCCACAAACAAATAAACGCAGGTGCGCTGTTGGTAGGCCTTTACTAATAAGCTGGTCTTACCGATTCGTCTGCGACCGACCACAAAAGTCATCTGAGCAGCGCTTTTTGACAGCTGCTCAACTTTGTCGAGGAAGGCCAACTCAGTTTCTCTGTTGTAGAATTTCATATTTTTCGCAATGTGAATTACAGTAATGAGGATTGCGATAATAAATCTAGTGAGATTTTATCGAATTGCGGATAGGCTTACTTTCTTTTTTTCACTTCTTCCTTCTTCGATCGGCGTTGGGTATTCGGTATTAATAAAAAGTATCAAGTATCAAGTAGTAAGTATCAAGACGCTTGAGAAGCGAGATGCAAGAGACAAGAAGCGAGAGGGAGTATCAAGTATCAAGTAGTAAGTATCAAGACGTGTGAGAAGGAAGAGACAAGAGACAAGAAGCGAGAGGGAGTATCAAGTATCAAGTAGTAAGTATCAAGAGGTGTGAGAAGCCTGTCTGCCGATAGGCAGGCAAGAGACAAGAGACAAGAAGCGAGAGGGAGTATCAAGTAGTAAGTAGCAAGACGTGTGAGAAGCCTGTCTGCCGATAGGCAGGCAAGAACCAAGAAACAAGAGACAAAGAGCGGTTAGATTTCTTTGCGTCTTGGCGTCTTTGCGAGAAGAAAAAAAGAAAAAAAATATATCTCGCAAAGTAGGGAAGGCGCCAAGGCCTCCGGAAGTCATAGCGAGCAACTACAATTTCTTTGCGGCTCTGCGCCTGCCTTCCGCAGGCAGGCGGACAGGCTCCCGCAATTCTGCGGGGCGGGTTGCCATGGGATAAGAATTCCTGATTTTTTTCGTTGGAAGGTTAGTAGTTCAAAAAGTAGTTGTCAGCTACGCATAAAAGTAAGACAAGCCCTTAGAAACTTAAAAGTTGAACCTTCAAACTAGATGCATATGACCCGAATGGTAGTGCTGTTAGCATTCATTACAAATTTCTCAGTTGTCAGCGCACAAACCTGGACTAGCGCTCAGCTGGAAAAGGCAAATACAGCCAAGAATAGTACGCACCTAACTCCCGTTGAAAAAGAAACGATACTGTATATCAACCTCTGTAGACTGTATCCAAAAGACTTTTTGACCTATGAGGTTAGGGATTACTATGGATCACAAGAATATGGTAACTACCTAAAGAATTCCACCTACCGCGCATCTTTGATAAAGTTATTGGGTACTATGCAACCCGTACCTGCACTTTATTTTGATCTAGATACCTACACAGGGGCAAACTGCTTTGCTAAAGAGCAAGGACAAGCGGGCACCATCGGGCACGATAGAAAAAAATGTAAGGTCGACTACGCTGCTGAATGCTGTGCCTATGGGGATGAAACGGGTAAAGACATCGCCTTATCCTTATTGATTGACCATGATGTTCCTAGTTTGGGGCATCGCAAGATCTGCTTGGATAAGGCCTATACCAAGATTGGCGTATCTGTACAGCCCCATAAAAAATGGGATGTTGTCGCCGTACTTAATTTCAATCGGTGAGGTAAAGAATGGGGTGAGCCTCTGTTAGGCGCCGAGCCAATTTAATTCTTCCTCCTTAGGTTTACGTTAGTAGGTAGCGCTCGTGGCTATCCCTAAGTCCTATGTTTCTTTCACCTAGTTAAATGCACTGTTAGCTTCCTGCTATTTTTCTTTCTGCTACTTACCGCTGAGACACAAACGAGAAAGCCACCTGTACACATCGATTATTCGTTGTATCCAGGTGGCTTCCTTTTAAGAACAAAGAGGGCAATCCTTAGCGATGTTTCAAGGATTTTAATTTCTCCACTTGTTTCTTGGCGTTTTCAACTGATTTTCCAAGGGTAAACTCATTATCTAAAAATGAATTTTCAAATGTAAATGGCCCAACTACCCGCACTCCATCCAAGATGGTCACTGTCACACCACTTTCAATGACGTATTTACCATAGAGCACTACTACTGTGGATGATACAAACTTGTAGCAAAAGGAAGCATCTCCAATGGTTTCAATCTCAATTTTTTCAGAATAAAATGGATTTCTCTTTTCTTTTCCAGTGTCCTCATCAACAATCGTTTTGCTAAAATGATCCGTTTGCTGTTCGTCAAAAGACTTGCGTGCACTTACACTGTCACTAAATTCGTATAGTGCTAATTCTGCCTCAAGCAATTGATTTTTCCCATAATTTCTAATGAATTGCTTCACATAACCTTGGGAAGCGCCATTGGAACTGGATATAAATCCATCCATAATTGGGTCTTCTTTGTATTCGAAGGTATCTTTCTTGGTTAAGTCTAAAAACAAGCTATCTAAAGGTAGAGGAACAAATACCTCGGCTTCTACAACAGCAGTTTCTTCAACGGATTTGCCACCGCAAGCAGCAGTAGCAAGTAGGCCAACGAGCCCCAAAATTGCTACTGACTTCGTGGTCAATTGTTGCTTATTCCAAACCGTGGAAAGTTTGGATGAAATAGCCGATGGGAATAATAGACCCAAGGAAACCAAAATGGTCAGAACGAGTAAGGTAGTAACAAAGAGGAGCATAAGGAGTAAAGGGGTTTAAACGGTTAAGATTTAGGTACAGGCATCACTTGAATTAACCTGTACATGGGTTAGGTAAGTGGTATTTAATTGGGAAGGTATTGATTTCTAGTTTGTTGGAATTCAAGTGGTGTTAAATAAAATCAGCGAATTACCTCGTCTAATAAATTAAACCTACTCATAAGTTGAAATTAAATTAAGATAGGTAACACTATGTTGCAACCTAATTTACTTAATTTCCCTAATGGACTTTATAAACGGATACACCTTAATCGCTATTTTACATAAAGGGTGCAAAGCAAAGAACAGCGGAACTCATTGTTTTTATTCTGCTACCAAAAGTTTAAGTTAGTCCTTCATTATACCTAGTTAGCCTTATGTTAAGTTCTCCAACTAAAAGCGCAGTAAGCTTTGTGCTATTTTTCTTTCTGCTACTTACTGCCGAAGCTTCTTGTTTCTTGCGCCATCAATTGTACCGCATGCAAAGTTCCTCTTTGGAGGATATACAAACCTTCCTAGCGGGGGAAGGCTGGGAGAGGGAAGGGGTAAATTCTGCTGCTGAAAACAGGTCTGGCTTTGGTTTCAAGAAGTCGGTATTTACGAAGTACAGTGGCGGGAAGATACTGGTCTACAGTGCTGCTGGTTACGGCAATATCATTCAGCTGGAGCTGTCTGAGGATTGCTTTCAAACTATCTCCACCAGCGAGTTTGGGCAGGTCAACCGGAAGTTGCTCGTCGAGCAGGACAGGGTGATCAAGGAATACCGAGATGCAAACCAAATCGTGCAGCTCGTGGAGCAAGCAGGAAGTGACGAAACGAATCCGGAGATTTTGATTTTTAACGAAGACCTGAGAAGTCAAGTAAAGGGAGTCGAACGCTTGTTCAGCGCTACCGCGTCTAGCAGTAGGGAGGATACGGGGACGTCCACTTCATCTGCCGATGGTGGGGCTACGAATGAAGTATACGAGGTGGTAGAAACACAACCAAATCCTCAAGGCGGCATGGCGGGATGGAATAAGTACCTGTCTGATAACTTACGCTACCCAACGACTGCGAGACGGATGGGGCTGGAAGGTACGGTCATTGTGGCCTTTGTGGTGAATACAGATGGGACGACTACGGATATTGAAATTTTGAGAAGTGTAGGGGGAGGGTGTGACGAGGAAGTAATCCGAATCGTCAAAGGTTCACCCAAGTGGACGCCTGGAATGCAGCGTGGGAAGCCTGTGCGAACGAGGATGCGCTTGCCGCTTCGGTTTGTGTTGGGGGATGATGACATAAGCGAGGATAGCACCAATGTATCTCCTAGTGCAGTGCCAGTTCCACCGTTCTTGGACGGGCAAGACCCAACGAAAGAAAGCACAGAGGTCTACTTTGATGTATTGGATACCCCACCAAGTCCTATTGGCGGTTTGGAGGCATGGCAACGCTACCTATCCTTAAACCTTACTTACCCCACGTCTGCGAGAATGAAGGGAATACAAGGCACGGTGTTGGTGTCCTTCATTGTCAATACCGACGGCACCGTTGAAGGGGTTGAGTTGGTGCAGGGCATTGGGGGAGGATGTGACGAAGAGGCAATCCGCATAATTAAGGGTTCCCCACGATGGACGCCAGGAATGATGAAAGGCCAAGCCGTTCGTACGCGCATGAGGCTTCCAATTAGCTTTAGGCTCGGGTGATGGAGGGGGGATAAAGAATTTGCAACAACTTTCGGCTGCGTGGTGACATTTTCTTTTTGACAACTGCCGCTCTGGAAAAGGCTATTCTTCCAAAGAGAATTCCCTAAAAATGCTGCTTAGTTGATTATCCGTACCAAGCCTCTTGTGCCAACAGCAGCTATTTTCCCATCGGGGCGAAGTGCCAAATCGGTAATTTCACTAGGTGCTTGAAAGGCTGTAGACCAGGTGAGTCCAGAATCCTCAGTTTTAATAATC
>JBIIFN010000080.1:0-10563 GCA_044237325.1 Algoriphagus sp. | reverse complement strand
TTTCTGGGCCTTAACTTATTCTGAGGCCCATTTTTTAAGAAATTTAAGTCCTTCGCTTGCAAATTCATCTTGGCTAGGAACCAAGGGCTTCCAAATGCAGACAGCACCCGCAAGTTCTTTCACTTGAGGGGTAAAACTTTCAATGGAAATACAGCCTTTGTAGTCTATTGCTTCCAATCCTCGTTTCCAAGCTGCCCAGTTGGTTTGCCCTGTTCCCGGTGTGCCTCGGTAATTTTCAGAAACCTGCACATGGATCAATTTATCGCCCGCAAGACGAATTGCTGACTCCAAGTCAGGTTCCTCGATATTGAGGTGAAAACCATCCAATACGGCTTTTGCTTGGGGTTCGTTGATGTCTGTTATCAGGCGCATTAAGTCTTCAGCGGTATTGACTAGGTCTGTTTCAAAGCGATTAAGCGTCTCGATGGCCAGGTCTAGTCCGAAGGTTCCCGCCCGCTGGCAAACCAGCCGCAAGTTGCGTACAGCAAGATCCCATTCGATTTTTCGCTGTTCGGGTGAAATGAGTCGTGCTTTGCCCACGGCAGAGTACATCGGGCCTGCAACAAAACTTGCTCCCAGTTCACTAGCGATCTCCAAACAAGCATCCAAGTAGGTAAAGCAGGTCTGGTGAAATACCGGATCAGCATGCGTCAAATCCCTGGTTGGGCCAAAAGCACCACAAATGATGGGTTTGAGCTCCTGGTCGGCAAGTGCTTTTTTCACCAATGCGATGTCTACCAGCGCAGGGTCCTCTACTGGGATTTCCACTGCATCGTAGCCGTAGCTTTTGATCTTGGGAAACAAAGCAATCGTCTCTCGATTAAATGGGGAAGTCCACAGCCAGGTACTTACCCCAAAAGTTACTTTCAAGGCCATGACTTATTTCCGTACGACCATGATGCCATTCATTATTCTCCAGTGGCCCGGTACGGTACACACAAATGGATATTCTCCAGGCTCTGTTGGCGCAGTAAATACCAGCGTTTCCTTGCCTTCGGGACTAACTAGCACAGTAGCTATGATTACTTCTGGGATTTCAGGCACATAATTCAGTTCTGCACCCTTTGGATTTTTTGCCAGTTCATCGGCTGCTTTACCCAAGATTTCCATGCTTCCTTTTTTACCAATTACTAGGTTGTGCTGCATGAAATCCAGGTTTTCAAAGTCGATGGTCACCTGGGTGCCTGCCTGAACGGTAAAGGAAGGCTTGTCAAATTTCATTTCGTGAGGAATCACGCCCAATTTGATGGTGGTGGTTCCACTCGTGTTGGTTAGGGTAGGTAAACTAGCTACCAGCGCTAGTTTCGAACCTGGTTGTTTTAGCGTCAGCGTGCAACTCTTGCTCAATCTACCTCCAAACCACCAAGTGCCCTCGTACTTGCCGACCACATTTTTGCTGTCATTGGAGCCTACGCGAACCCTATTAGTGCTGAAAGGCTGGGTAAATAGTCCATTTGTCTTGCCTTTGGCAATTTCTTGACCATTGATTTGTAGAGAAAGGCTGCCATCTGCGGTGAGGGTTGCATCTACCGTAAATTGGGTAGTTGGAAGCCCTTTCTTGGAACTAATAATGGTGAGCTTGTCCTGCTGGGCAACAGCAAAATGGAGGGCATCTTGGTAAATATAGAGGCTATACCCGTTGGTATTGTTGCCTTGTGCCATAAGCACCCCTTCAAGTGGATTGTCTCCTTTGGAGAGAATGATGCGCACGCCGATTTCCTTTCCAGTTACATCTGGAGGGAATAAGATGCTGTTTCGCTGATCAAGTGGGTATTGCTCAGCTACCAAGCTTCTGCTGATTCGGTCTACGAGTGGAAGCTTAGTTTCCCCAGATGCCTGAATTGCTGCTGTGGCGTCTCGCTTGGCAAATTCACCTGGATGAGATAGTACCGCTGCAAAAATCGCCTGTGGTAGGAAGGCATCGTCACCATTTTCTTCCACTTTTGCTAGCTCCACCAATTTTTTAGCGGCTTGGGATGAATTAGGCATCTCGGAAAGAGTCAGAAAAGCATCTTTACGCGTGTGCAAATCGGTATCCTCCAACACGCCAGCAGCTAGGACTGCCGTCAAGTTGGCTTCCGTACGAGGTAGCACACGGAGCGCATTCTTACGTACTGCTGCAGAAGGATGCTTGAGTGCTTTGACCACCACTTCATTGGCTTCTGCATTCTTGCCGCTTAATTCTCCTAAGCCATGCAAGGCCCAAAGTGCATTGATGGCAGGTCCGTTTAGACCTAATTTATCCTGGGTTTGCGTGCCGATGATGGCATACAGGTCTTTGATTACTGACTTTTCCTTTCGCTCTACGATCAAACGCTGAGCCGTCATTCTCCAGAAGAGGTTGTCACTCTTTAGCGCTTCGATGAGTTTAGCTGGCTTCGCATCCTTGAGATCGAAGGTTTTTGAGTTTTTACCTCCTTTGTAACTGATGCGGTAGATTCGACCGTGTTTGCTGTCTCGTAGTGGGTTGATGTAAGCATTGCCTTCTCCATTTTCAAAGCCACGTGGGGTGGGGTTGTGTTGGATGATAAAGTTGTACCAATCGGCTACCCAAAGTGCACCGTCAGGTCCCACCTCTGCGTGAACAGGTGAAAACCATTCGTCCGAACTAGCTAGGATGTTAAAGCCATTTTTTTCTTTGTAGCTCGATCCATCTGGTGAAATGACGGCTTTGTGTAGCACGCGTCCAGTAGGCTCGGATACAAAAGCAATACGGTTCCAGTAGGATTCGGGGAAACTACGTGCGGTATAAAAATTATGCCCTGCAGCAGCGGTATAGCCTCCAAACCAATCCACTTGACGTAGGAAAGGAGTGAGGTGCGGCATGTCGTAGTGGCTATCGATGCCATGCACCGTATTGGCCGAGCCCTGGAAAATAGGGCGCTTGAGGTAGTTGTTTGCCATGGAAAAGTACACACTGTGTTGTCCATTGGCGGTAGAGAGGAAGGTTTCAAAATCTTCCGTGAAACCCAATCCCCAAGTATTGTTGGAGGAGTTGCCCAAGTATTCTAGGCTGCTAGCATCTGGAGCAAAGCGGTACAAACCCTGCCCGAAGGAATGGGATTTGCCGCCCACTTCACCATTGAAGCCTGCATAACCCAATACGCCCCAAATTTTATTATCAAAACCATACTTTAAGTTGGAAGGGCCGGCATGGGTGTCACTTTTTCCCCAACCAGTAATGACTACTTTTCGCTCATCGGCAACATCATCTCCATTGGTATCTTTAAGGAAAAGGAAGTCTGGAGCCATGGAGATCAAAATACCTCCGTTTACGGCCATGATGGACGTAGGAATATTCAAGTTATCCGCAAAAACGGTGACTTTGTCTGCTTTGCCATCTCCATCCGTATCTTCTAGGATCTTGATCTTGTCATTGCCTCCTTCAGTACGTACCTCATTCGGATAGTCAACTGTTTCAATCACATACAGACGACCACGTTCGTCCCAAGCCATGGCCATGGGATTGATGATCATGGGCTCACTTGCAAAGAGCTCCATTTCAAATTCTATAGGAAGCTGCACTAACTTCATGCTTTCCTCTGGGGAGAGGGGCAACTGAAGGCGAGGTGCAGGATCACGTTTTTCGTAGTTGGGAATTTCTGCGTCCTGAAACTGAGGTGTAGGGATTTTATAGTCAGCTAGGAGTTTGGTTACTTTATCGCCTACTGCCCAGAGGATACCGTTTGCTAGCAGTTCATGGAATTCAGGTTGCTTCCAGCTTTCTTCGTTGTGTCCATACGCCGTATAAAATACGCGACCTTCCCCTTCGTTTCGTACCCAAGTGTAGGGTTCTTTTTTATCGCCTTCTTGGCGTTCCATCAATACTTGAATGTCGGGATTGACTTTGGTGTGTACATACGTCTCGTCCCAGGTTTCAAATTCGCTAATTCCTTGAAGGATCGGATGGGTAGGAGCTACCAATTTGGTAGTAAATCGTCCTGTACCATGGGTACTAAATTGTCCTCCCACAGCCTGTATGTACCAATCTGAATTGCGGAAACAGAAAGATGCGCTATGCAGTGGAATCAATGCTTTGCCACCCTGGACGAAGGATTTGAGTGCCTTTTCTTGGGATGGGGAAATCGAATCGTGGTTCGCATAGATAAGTAGACCATCGTAGTTCTGGAGAACCTCGTCCTTCAGATCATTTGGATCGGCGGTGTAGGTAAGGTTGATGCCTTTTTGAAACAAGGGCGTAGAAATGTGCATCATCAACTTTTCAGTATTGTGATGATCACTTTCATGTCCCAAGACCAAAATCTCCACACGACGTGGTTCGGTCATCGATAGGAAGGCGTTCTTTTTGCCGCAGGCAGCAACTAAAAGAACTAAGAGTAAGGATAGAAGGCCAATAGGTCTCCAAAAAAAGCTTTGGCGCATATGGGTTTGAGGTTAATTGAATCCAATGAAACTAATGGTATTGAATTGAGGGTTAGTCTACTTTCAAATTAAAACTACTTGTTTAAATTTTCTACAGATTTTTTGTAAGGGTCGGTTTAAAAGGGATAAGCTTCCAAATTGATGTTCCAAAGCCAAGGAAGAATGTAATAGACCATTAGGGACAGTAAAATGATGGAAATTACATTTAGCCAAAGCCCTGCTTTCACCATGTCTTTTATCTTTAGGTAACCCGGACCAAATACGACCGCGTTAGGTGGAGTGGCCACGGGAAGCATGAAGGCGCAACTTGCAGCGAGCGTTGCTCCAACCATCAGTCCAAATGGGTGAACATCCAATTTAATCGCTACGGAGGCCAAAATAGGCAGCAGCATAGAGGCCGTAGCGACATTGGAAGTTACTTCAGTGAGGAAGTTGACTGCAGCAACAATGATCAACAATAAAATGAAGAAGCTTACCCCTTCGATAAGGCTCAAATGCTGACCAATCCAATCTGCCAAGCCTGTTTCTTTAAACCCTTCCGCCAAGGCTAATCCACCCCCAAAAAGGATGAGTACGCCCCAGGGGATTTGTTCTGCTGTTTTCCAATCCAAAATACGTCCTTTGGGTTCGCTCTTGCCAGAGGAGGGGAGGAGTAATAGGAGAAGTACGCCAATCAAGGCAATAATCGTATCGTCTAGGGCGGGGAGGAGTGGTGCCAATAAAAAACTTCGGGTAATCCAAGAAAAGCAAACGAGTCCAAATACAATCAAAACAGTCTTTTCCTCAAAGGTGATTTTTCCAAGTTTGACTAGTTGCTCATTAATAACCGTTTTAGCTTCAGCTAGTTGAAACTTTTTTGGTAAAGGATTACCAAAATTGACCAGGTAGAACCAGGCAATTGCCATCAATACCACGGTAAATGGAAAAGCAAACAGCATCCACTCGTTAAAATCAATGGTGTAGTTATATAATTTTTCTACTACGGCACGCAAAATATTGTTGGTAGGAGTACCAATTAGCGTAGCCATTCCTCCAATGGATGCTGCATAGGCGATGCCCAACAAGATATTTTTAGCTAGGTGAGTAGATAGTATGCCATTTTCATCTCCCAAATGATTCTTGAATTGACCGATTACAGCCAATCCAATGGGCAGCATCATTAATGCAGTAGCTGAATTTGATATCCACATGGATAAAAAGCCTGTTGCAAGCATGAATCCAAGCACAATACGGCGAAGATCTGTGCCCAATAAATTTATTATGTTAAGTGCAATACGCCTATGCAATCCCCATTTCTCAATTGCAGTCGCCAAAAGGAAGCCACCCATGTACAAAAGGACTGTTGGGTCCATGTAATTAGACGATACTGTTTTTATGGAAAGGATATCCATCAGGGGTAATACCACAAGCGGCAGCAATGCGGTACCCGCGATAGGGATAGCGTCACTAATCCACCAGGCCGCCATCCAAACAGTCAAGCCGAGCATAACCTTTGCCTCAGGTCTTAAATCTGGAATATCAAATAAAAAGACTACGAGAATAAAAGCGACAGGGCCGGCGATTAGACCTAAACGAGTGAACCAATTATTCATGTCAACAGGGGGATAAGCAGTAGGGTTAGTTATTTGTAAGTGTATTCGTCAATCCATAGGGACCTGTAACTGTAGAGGTAACTTGCATTAATCGAAAACTCTATTTAACATAATATAAATTATACAACATAAAAATTAATCAAAATCGTCCATTTGGGATCATTCACGCGATTTTAGCACGCCCACGTAATAATCTGGGTCAACCTGCAACTCCTGGGCTACACTTATTTCTAGCTTTTGCCAAGTGGTACTGACCTCCAATCGTTTCGTTTGCGTTCCCAACAACACATCCAATGGCATATCAAATCCTTTTACAGCATTGGTCCATCGGTAGTGTAACATCCCCTCTTGTTGGTAATACTCAAATACAGGCAGCCGCGTGTCGCGCAAGTACTGATCAAAGATGGGCTTGAGACTTTTGCCAAATGCAGTAGCCATGTACTGTTCCACTTGTTGGGTGGTCACGGTTTGGTGGTAAAAGGTTTCATTCAATCCTCGTAGCACTTGACGCCATTTTCCATCGTCTTGCAGGATTTCCCGAAGCATATTGAGCAAATTGCCTCCTTTGTAATACATGTCGCCAGATCCTCGTTGGTTGAGTCCGTAAGCACCGATGATGGGGATATCGTTGGCAATGTTCATCCGCGTACCACGCACATAGGCTTGGCCGGCTTCTTTGCCGTAGTGATAGTCCAAAAACAAGCTTTCTGAATAGTTGGTGAAGCTTTCGTGGATCCACATGTCTGCCACATCTTTGTAGGTGATGTTATTGGCAAACCATTCGTGTCCCGCTTCGTGGATGATGATGAAGTCAAACTTCATTCCCCAGCCAGTGCCACTGAGATCTCGGCCTCGATAGCCATTTTGGTAGCCATTGCCGTACGTCACTGAACTCTGGTGTTCCATGCCCAAATAAGGGGCATCCACCAATTTAAACCCATCTTCATAAAACGGATATGGGCCAAACCAGTGCTCAAAGGCCTGTATCATGCGTCTGGCATCTTGGAAATGAACTTTTGCCTTCTCCAAATTCTCCCGCAACACGAAGTAATCCATGTCCAGTGTGCCTTTTTCGCCTGCATATTTTTCTCCAAAATGAACGTAATCGCCCACATTGATATTTACACCATAGTCATTGATGGGATTTACCACTTTCCAGTGGAAGGTATCGGTGTCTTTTCCTAGTTCAATTTGTACCAATCTCCCGTTGGAAATGTCCATGAGGCCTTTTGGAACGGTGACATGCATATCCAAGCTATCGACTTCATCTGCCGGATGGTCTTTAAGCGGCCACCAGATGCTAGAACCTATCCCTTGGTTGGATGAAGCCACAAATGGAAGCCCATTGCTATCCTTTTGCCAAGTAATGCCACCATCCCAAGGTGGACGAATCGCCTCTTTAGGTATGCCTTCGTAGCTGATGTGTAATTCCTCGACTTTTCCTACTTCTTGCTTTTTGGTTAAGGTCACCCAGTGTACGGCTCCTTCCCTACGGAAAGTTACCGGCTCCCCTCCTTGTGTGATTGACGTAATCTTCAGTGGTTCTTGCAGGTCAATCTGTAGAACTTTTGCATTACTTAAGACTTCGTAAGTTATTTTATTTGAGTGCTGGGGTCTATGTTAACCGTTAAATCGTAGTGTTTGAGGTCCCACCAGGCCCGTTCTGGGCTGATGCTTCCGCGAAGGGTGTCTGCTCGACTTGGTGTTTTTTGTGCCAATGCGGAAGAATTCAGCACCAATGGCAAGCCAACAAGGCTGAATGCAGCTAAAGTTTTTAGTAGATTTTTCATCGAATCTGGAAATACCAAAGTGAATTACCGTCCTCCAGGAGGGCAATGCGTTTTTAGAAATTGGGTAAAGAGGGTGCGCAGGTGTTGGTTGGTGCCTTCACCTTCGTTAATGCCATGACTTCGGTTGGGATACGGCATGAAGGTAAACTGCTTGCCCTGCTTGATCAGTTCGTTGATGAGCATCTCCGCATTGGCATAGTGGACATTATCGTCACCAGTGCCATGGATGTACAGGAGATTGCCTTTCAAATTTTTTGCATGCGTAATGGGCGATCCCGCTACAAAATCTTCCAAGTTTTCCTGAGGAAGCCCCATATAGCGCTCCTGGTAGATATTATCGTAAGTCAACTGGTTGGCCACAGCTGCCATGGAAATGCCTGTTTGAAAGAGGTCAGGGTACTGAAACAGGAGGTTTAGCGTAGCGGATCCTCCCCCACTATGACCCCAAACAGCCATTCGAGTAGGATCCACAAAAGACCATTGGCTGATCTGCTTGGCTGCTTCTGCCTGGTCAGAGATGTTTAATTGGCCTATTTTTCGGTAAATGCTTTTTCGCCATGCCCTTCCCTTGGGTGCAGGAGTACCCCGGTTGTCAATGGAAATGTAGATATAGCCATCGGCTGCCATATCACCTAGGTAGTTGCGGTTCCGCCCCACACCAAAGTTATCTTTCACATTGGCTCCCCAAGGTTCTGTGTAAACATAGAAAAGCACTGGGTATTTCTTGGTGGGATCAAAATTCTTAGGCTTCACCATCCATCCGTCCATCTCTGTACCATCTGCGGTGTTGATTTTAAAGAATTCCACCGTTTTTTCACCTTGGTTCTTTGGCAACTTGGACGCGATGCTTTGGCTAGCATCCAATGGCTGATGCTTAGGAAGGTTGATCCACTCGCTCGCAGGTCTTGTGTAGGTGTTTGAGAATTGATGCAGGGCATGTTTTCCGTCAGGAGAAATCACGTAGGAATGCGTCCCTGACAGGTCGGCAGGTGTCACTCGCACTGGCTTGCCCTTGCCATCTAAACTGGTTTTGTACAGGTATTTTTGGGTGGCATTGTCTGGTGAAGCATGGAAATAAAGCTGGTTTGCCTTTTCATCGAACTGTAGCAGGTTGATCACGTCGTAATTTCCAACGGTTACCGGTGTAACTTTTCCATTGAGCCCTATGCGGTACAAGTGTCTCCAGCCGTCTTTTTCGCTAAACCAAAGAAATTCCTGTCCACCATTTATCCATTTAAATTCGTGTCTGAAGGTGAGCGCATAGGTATTTTCCCAGCTCGATAATACATCTATCCAGGTCGCGTCCTGTTCCTCGAAAATGAGCTTCGCCACATTTGACTTGACGTTGACACCTAAAATCTTGCTATGGTTTTGCTTGCGGTTGAGTTGCTGTACCAGCAAGAGTTCAGGTGAATTCCACTCCATCCGAGGCAGGTAATGCTGCTGAGGATCTCCTGGTATTGCCAGCCAGGTCAATTGGTTTGAAGCAAGTTCAATGACACCAATGCGAGCTGGCGATGGAGATTCGCCTACTTTCGGGTACTCTACGGGAATTATTTGGGAGTAGATTGAATCCGTCGTATTGATCATGTAATAATCACGGATTTGATTGGCATCGATTTGCCAGAAAGCAATACGCTTGCTATCTGGGCTCCATTGAAAGCCATCTCGGCAGGCAAATTCTTCTTCGTAGGCCCAATCAAAGGTGCCGTTGATCAATTTCCGGTTTCCGTCACGTGTCAATGCAGTAATTTGACCAGTATTCAAATTCTCAGAATACAGGTTAAAATCGCTCACATAGGCTACTTGACTTGCATCTGGAGAAAACTTTGCAAACCGCAGTGAGCTTTTAGACAATCCCTTTCCTACTTGCGCCAAACGCTTCGATTCCAAATCGTAGACAAAGTAGTCTCCTTGTGTTTGCAGTCGCCAAACAGCCTTGGTATTGGTGAAAAGCAATAGCTTTTTGCCATCCTCAGAAAAAGAAAAATCCGTCAATTTTAGTGGGACCTCCCCTGCTGGAGTAAGTTGCGCCGCAGCTACGAGTAGTTCTCCTTTATTGGCAGGAAGGGTGTACTGGTAGATTTCATTATCAACTAATCCGTAATAGGATGTGCCATCCTTGGACCATTTGATGTCTTGACCGTGTACAAAGGGAGAAAAAAGTAGGCCAACAAGCAGGCAGAGAAGGTAAATTGAGTTTTTCATAGTGCAATTAAACTGGGGAGAAACGAAATACTTTAAAAAAAAGGACAATTCAAGACCGCTGGTCCAAAATATCGTTAAGCCTGTAATTATAGTCGTGCTGCAGGTCCTCATGCAGTCCCGCTACAATTTTTTCAATCTTCCCTACCTGCATCAAATACAAATGCTGGATCACGGGATGCTTAAACTTGAGGTAACCGTATTTTTGGAGTTGCTCGCAGAAGTACAGCAGCAACTCGGCATGATCTTCCTTGTTTTTACTGAGTTTTAGGGATTTGTTAAGCTTTCTCCGAATGCCTTGTGCTGCTTTTTTTGCGACAAAGAAGGTTTTTGTATTGGCCGTTTGAAAGAGTTCGTCCAGCTCCTCCTTCACGCTGTCCACAAATAAGCTTGGTTGATCTCGCTCGTTGAGTTTGAAATGGAGGAAGGCTTTGTTGTCCCGGCTAAACTTGCTGAGTTCGGTCAAAAGCCCCACCAATTCTTTTTCATCTAGGTAGCTAAGTTCTTTTTTAAGTTCGGCCAGCGAGGGAATTTTCATAGTTTGGGTGGTGGATTCTGGACGCAGCAACCTGCGGAATAAATTTTAGCTAAAA
>JBIIFN010000253.1:0-2836 GCA_044237325.1 Algoriphagus sp. | reverse complement strand
CCTCCGGAGCAACTTCATTTTTAAAATAACGGGACAGACTTGCCATCACCGCTTCTGTCTTTTCAATGGTGATCGGCTGTGATGGGGTCATTTGCACGGGTACGAGCACAGACTGGGGTTCTTCCACCTGAAGTTCTACACGCATCTGCTGGATAAAACGACTCATCTCTGTGGCTTTACCCTGGTCACCTGCAGTGGTATAGATCAGGTGAACTTCCTCGGCTCGGTGCAAGAGTCGGTAAAAAGTATAGGCATAGATGGCATCGTTCTGCTCCTGTACGGGCAGATTGAAGGCCCTACGAAGATTAAATGGAATCATGGACGTAATGCCGCCCCCCGGAGGGAAACTGCCTTCGTTGACATCGCAGATGATCACGCGTCTGAAATCCAAGTTGCGGGACTCGAGCACGCCCATCACTTGCAACCCCTGTAATGGCTCTCCCTCAAATGGTAGCTTTAGGTCACGGAAGAGCTTTCGGAACAAATTGATCACAAATTCAATTTTAAGCCCCTTGCTTTCTGTGTTGCGGAAGATCTCTTTCACCCGGTTGAGTTGCTTGAAGGCCTGAAAGAGGTAGCTTTTTTGTGTTGGATCCTCCTGGAGTTCTTTGGCCAAGTACTGAATCAAGTTGGTGAGGTAGTCGAGGAGGTCACCTGCATCTACTTTTTGAAAGACCAAATCAAAGAGGGTATTTTCCTTGGCAAGTAACGCTTGTGGCACATCCAGCAGGTTTTCATTCCTGATTTTTTCGGAAGCCTGTGCCACCCAGTCCGCATCGGCTGCGCTGAGGTAGGAATATCCGAGCAGGTCCATTACTGGCTTGTGATAGAAGGAAACCTGTCCGTTCTTCATTTTTGCGTAGCGCTGCAAATCGAGCACCGCATCCAAAAACGAATAAATGGGTGCATTGCGCATCGGGTAGCCCATGGTAACGTTGAGCGTATCGATACGCTCTGGAAGCTGGTGCAATACGGGAAAGAGCAAGTGCTCATCGGGTAAGATGATGACGGTTTCCTCCAAGCGCTCTTCGGCACCCACCTGCTCCAGCAGTTTGCCCACCAAATTGGCTTGGTTGGTCTTCAATGGAATGGAGTGGGTATGAATCCAAGCTGCCTTCTGTTTTATTTCGTCTCGGATCTTTTCGGGAAAGGTTTTTCCCAAAACCGGATCTTTCTGATAATCCCTGAAAAACAAGCCTGCTTCCTGCATGGGGTCTTTCAAGTAGTACGCGTCCACATCCCAGTAGATCTTGGCGCCAAAGGCTTGGATAAAATGGGTGATGATTTTCTCTTCCGCTCCTGTAAAGGCATTGAAGCCTACAAAGACCAGCTGCTTGTCGGGCTGGGCAATCTCTGCGGTATGCTCAGCCACTTGCCGGTAGAGTTGCCCCGCATAGGCCATCCCTCCAGAACGCAACCTACCCTGAAAGCCCTCATACAAATCCGCTAGCACCTGCCAAAAACGTAAGAAACGGTCCTGCTCTGCTTCATTTTGACGTTCAAAGGCTTTCCAAAACTGCGCAATCAGAGCGCGCTGCTCCTCGGAGAGGAAGCTGAGATCGGTCTCAAACTCTTTGATTTCAGCCAGGTTGGTATATACGTTTTTTACAGGAGCTAGAAATTGATCTAGGTCATTGAAGTCCTTCAAAATCAATTCCCCCCAATGGAAAAACCGATCGAAGGGCTCAGGATCTGCCTGCAGCTGTCGGTAATGCTCATACAATTCAAACACCAACGTCAGGTCGTCGGTAGGTGTATTTCCTGCCAAACGGTAAACGAGTTGCTCAATGGTGATCACTTCGGGCATCCAAACCGGACTTTCGATCAACTCCCCCAAGTATTTGGTAAAAAATAGGCCCGCCCGTCGGTTGGGAAGAACCACACGTAAGTCTTTCAACTCCTTACCAGACTGGATCAGGTCTTGTGCCGTTTCTTTCAAAAATGGAATCATAGGGCGACGATTTCTGTGGGTTCAAGGTAGCACAGGTAGCCTTTGACTGGAAGTTGGGTCAGGGTGGCTACCAGCCCCATGTATTCTTTTACTTGGCTGAGGTGACTTTCACGCTTCACTCCTGTTTTAAAATCAATCACTAACACTTCCTTTTCTGAAAGAAGTATGCGGTCGGGTCTTCGCTGACCCCCACCGGGCAATAAAATACCCTGCTCGGTAAGTGCTTGGTAGCCAGAATCAAACCAGGACTGCACTTGAGGCAAGGCAAAAAGCTGCTCCAGCTTGCCCTTGATCTCCGCTGCTGTGGGTTCGTCCCAACGCCCTTCAAAGGTAAATTGGCGTAATAAGCGCAAGGCGTCGTCCAAACTTTCGGATTCAGCCAATAAATCGTGAATAATAACCCCTAGATCGCGCTGCTCACGCGCACGAATGCCCTCTGGAGAAAAATCCCAGGCATAGGTCTTAGTATCCAACTTGGATTTCCAATCCAAAAAAGCCCATCGGAGCACTTCTGGTGCTACAGGTTCCGCCTCAGGCTCTTCTTGAGTAGCCGCTGGCCAATCTCCCCAATCGAAGCTGAGCCCGACAGGGTCCCAAGGACTAGCCTCGGTGGTCGAAAAATGAAATCCCTTCGAAAATAGGGTATACAAGACATTTCCTGTGCTGGTGAGCGGAGGTACTCCCTTAGTTAAGCTAAAGTTGGAATAGCCATAGATCGCCTCTTCCGCACGGGTAAATGCCACGTAGAGCATATTAAGCGAGTCCAAGTAGGCCAAGCGGACTTCCTCCTCGTATTGGGTAGAAAAATGGCTGTTGTGGAGTTGGCTCTGGTGGGTCAGCGGAACTACCGTAGGCTCACCCGCTTCAGTTTGGTAGGGTGCCCAT
>JBIIFN010000252.1:0-2848 GCA_044237325.1 Algoriphagus sp. | reverse complement strand
CATCTTTGTCTCCTGCTGCTGGTTGATATCCAAGCAGGCATTGAAGTGAACCAAGGTATAGGCCACCTGGAGTGTACCACTACAGCTATCCTTAGATGAATTGCATCCCAGTAGGCGAACCTGTTCCACCACTGCGCCTTTGTAGGCATAGCTTAGGAATATACCTAGTTCTCTCTGCTGCGCTTGAAAAAGGTTTTCAAGGCTATCTTGACTGACAGTGGTATGGGGAAACTCAAAAGTCCAGGATTCTTGCATGCGGCAGTAAAGGTAGGTGAATTCGCTTTTTTGAGCACTGCAAAAAACGAGTAAAAGCAGTAGTTTAGGGTCATGAATTACCCGATTTACCTGGATTACAATGCTACCACTCCCTGCGCAGAAGAAGTGATTGCTGCCATGCTGCCATTTTTTGGTACTCATTTCGGTAATGCGGCCAGCAAAAGTCATCCTTTCGGTTGGGTAGCGGAACAGGCGGTAGAAGAGGCTCGAGAATCAGTCGCGCAATTGATTGGGGCCAAGTCAAAGGAAATTATTTTTACCTCGGGCGCCACGGAATCACTTAATTTGGCCATCAAGGGGGTATTTGATTTATTTCCTGGTGAAAAACAACATTACATCACCTGTCAAACCGAACACAAGGCCGTATTGGATAGTATGGCGGAAATTGAGCGGAGAGGAGCGGAGGTCACCTACCTACCCGTGAATTCGGATGGAGTGGTGGATTTGAACCTCTTGGAACAAAGCATTCAGGTAAATACCAAAATGATTTGTTTGATGTGGGCCAACAATGAAACTGGAGTCATTCACCCCATCCAAGAAATCGCCCAGATTACCGACAAGCATGGGATTATCTTTTTAACGGATGCCGTGCAAGTAGTAGGCAAAATTCCCGTGAGCACGCAGGGAATCCACCTGATGGCCTTTTCTGCACACAAACTGTATGGTCCCAAAGGAATAGGGGCACTGTATGTGCGCCACAACCATTCCTTGCCCAAGCCCTTGGCTCAGCTTCATGGGGGAGGACATGAAAAAGGGTTTCGCAGTGGCACGCTCAATGTGCCAGGAATTGTGGGTTTTGGAAAAGCAGCTCAACTCCGAATTCAAGCCATGGAAGAGGAATCGAGTAGGTTGGAGAAACTACGTGATAGGTTGGAATCAGCTCTTTTGGCCCTTCCAGGAGTGCATTGCAATGGGTCAATCAGAAATCGACTTGCTCATGTGAGTAGCCTTTCTTTTTCTGGTGTAGAAGGGGAGGAGTTGCTGTTGAAAGTAAACCAGCGTGTAGCTGTGAGTTCGGGTTCCGCCTGCACTTCCATCTCTCCTAAACCAAGCCATGTGCTCCAGGCCATGGGTATCCCTTCGGATTTGGGACGTGCTTCACTGCGTTTTAGTTTGGGGAAAGAGACCACAGCATCCGATATAGACAGCAGCATTGCGTGGGTTAAGGCGGTACTAGAGGAATTGCGAAATCGTTAAAGAAAATCAGGATTCAAGGAAATTTAGGAAGTAAATGAATTGGAAATCAATTCATTATCTCTAAATTAAAGAATGGATGATGAAAAAAATAATCGAGTAGAGGAGCCAAGTATTGCCTATGGGCACTATTCCTATGCAGATTACTTGACCTGGCCCGTGGATCTAGTCGCTGAACTGATCCAAGGAAAGATGTTCAAAAAGGCTGCTGCTGCGCCCAAAAGAATACATCAAAAAGTAGCTTCGAAGCTTAATTTCAAGTTATATCAATTTTTAGAAGGGAAAATGTGCCAGGTATATCCTGCTCCTTTCGATGTTCGGTTTCCAATCGATTCCAAAGAAGACCACGAAATCTTTGATGTGGTACAGCCAGACCTTTGTGTTGTCTGCGATCCTTCAAAATTAGATGAACGAGGCTGCATTGGCGCTCCTGAATTGATCATTGAAATTCTTTCCCCAGGCAGTACCAAATTGGAGCTCAAGCACAAATTTGAACTGTATGAATCGCGCGGGGTGAGAGAATATTGGATTATCCACCCAGAACATCAAAACTTGTTGATCTACACTTGGGTGGAAGGCACCTACGTTCCTTCTCATTTGTTCACGACTGGAGATATAATCGAATCAACCGTCATAAAGGGATTTAAACTGGATTTGGAAGAGTTTTTCAGCGATATCCAGTAAACTTCTGAACATCCTCATCGGTATCGAGATCTACTGCACCTAAGGGGAAATCAACCAAAACAGTATCGGCTTGATGGTTTAAAATCACTTTTTTAGCCCCTTCAGCTCCATTAAGCGCTAGTAATTCCTGAAAGTAGTGTTGATCAAATAGGGTAGGAACGCCAACGGTTCCTGCATAGCTGCAGGCCACAATCCCTTTTCCAGAATCCTTTTTTACTTTAATCAATTGATCCAAAAGCCCTTGTGTGACGTAAGGCTGGTCACAGAGCATCAAAATCACCTGCTCCACTTGGCTAGTTTCTATTAGGTGCCGCAAGCCACACTGCATGCTGGAGGACATTCCTTCTTCCCAGTGTGCGTGAACAAGCACAGTTACTTCCTTGGATTCAATGCCTGTTTGGATCAGTTCTGAGTTACAACCAAGTACAACGACTAAGTCATGCGCAGCACTATGCTGGGCAACTTCAATGGAATATTGAATCAGTGTTTTACCTTGATAATTAATGAGTTGCTTCGGTCTACCCAAACGGGAAGATGAACCAGCGGCCAAAAGAATTATTCCCGTCTTCATTCGGGACTGCCATGGATAGGGCCTTGCTTATCTCGGAGAGATCCGGCTTGTTTTTTGCGCAGCACGGCGGCAATTTCGGCAAGGATCGCAAGGGCTATTTCTTCGGAAGTTTCCGCCCCTAGA
>JBIIFN010000251.1:0-2867 GCA_044237325.1 Algoriphagus sp. | reverse complement strand
GTCCCTGACGTACTCGTCTGCGCCAAAGGAATGGGCGGAGGCATGCCCATTGGTGCATTTATTGCCAGCAAAGAACTCATGGGTGTATTTACCAACAATCCCCTACTTGGTCACATTACCACCTTTGGCGGACATCCCGTTTCCTGCGCCGCCTCCCTAGCGACAATACGCATCTTGCAAGAAGAAAAACTCATCGACCAGGTAGAGACCAAAGCCGCCCTCTTCAAGTCGCTCCTAGTGCACCCCAGCATCAAAGCCATCCGCAACAAGGGCTTGATGATGGCTGTGGAGTTTGCATCCTTTGAGGTACTCAAACCCATCATCGACCGGGCGATTAGCCTCGGCGTGATTACCGACTGGTTTTTGTTTTGTGACGACAGCATGCGCATAGCACCTCCCCTCGTGATCACTGAAAACGAAATTCGAGAAGCCTGCCGCATCATCCTTCAAGCCATTCAAGAAGAATCCGCTCCGAAAACCTAAAAACAGCTCCGTATACCAATTTTTTCTACTAAATTTCTCCTTTTACTCACGCCCATCCCCATGAAAAAGATCTTCACCATTCTTGGAATCCTACTCCTACTAGCGGTATTTGGCCTACTAGGCTTTATTTTTTGGAATAGCCCACAGTACGACGGAGAGGTCTCACTTACCGGGCTACAGGAAGAAGTGGACATTCACTTTGACACCTACGGCGTGCCACATATCTATGCCCAGAATGAAGTAGACGCCTACCGAGCATTGGGCTACGTCCATGCGCAGGAGCGCTTGTTTCAGTTGGAAATGATGCGCCGCGTAGGATCAGGCACCTTGGCCGAACTACTAGGACCAGATGTACTCGAAATCGACCAGTTTTTTCACACCCTAGGCATTCCCAAGCACGCAAAAGAAAGCAGTAAAGCACTTTTGGCACAAGGTGATAGCCCTTGGAAAAATGCCGCAGAGGCCTATATCGCAGGTGTCAACGAGTTTATCGAGCAAGGCAAGCTTCCCGTAGAATACCTACTCCTCGGAGCCAAACCACGTCCCTACACCCTAGACGACATGCATTCGGTATTGGGCTACATGTCCTTTTCCTTTGGTATGGGCATCAAAACCGACCCCTTGGTAACCAAGATTGCACGAAGCTGGGGCCCTGATTACCTTGCCTCCCTAGCCGTACAAACCCTTCCTTCGCACCACGTCATTCCGGTAAACTACCCTGACTCGCTCACCGCACCCGCGCTGGCAGTGGAATCTAAGTTGACCGCCCTTCTTGACAAATTACCTAGCCCCCTCCTCGAAGGCTCCAATGCTTGGGTGATCTCCGGCAGCAAAACCAAATCAGGCAAGGTGCTCTTCAACAACGACACACACATCGGCTTCTCCTCCCCATCCGTTTGGTTTGAAGCCCATATCGAATACCCTGGCTATAGCTTCTATGGCAATCACCTTGCTGGGATTCCTTTTGGCCTTGTTGGCCACTCCAGGCACCACAGCGTGGGATTGACCATGTTTGAAAACGACGACCAGGACTTTTTTGAAGAGAAATTGAATCCTGCCAACTCCAACGAGATCCTCGTAGGCGACAGCATCTTTCCAATCACTTCCCGAACAGAGCTTATCCAGGTAAAAGGCCAGGAGCCCGTTGCCCTTACTATCAGAGAAACCCTCCACGGCCCCATTCTCAATCCCGTGGTAAAAGAAATAAACGCACTCACCTCCAACCCCGTGTCTTCCTGGTGGGTATATCTCCTCGAGCCTACGCGTGCCTTGGAAGCTGTCTACCAAATCAACCATGCTGCTGACATGCAGGGTGTAGCCGATGCCGCATCCTTGATCCATGCACCTGGACTCAACATCATGTACGGCGATAGCCTGGGCAATATTGCTTGGTGGGCCGCCGCCAAGTTGCCAATTCGAGGGCCTGGGATCCATCCTACCATCTTTGCAGATGGAGCTGATCCTGCATCACAGCCTCTCGGTTGGTACCCCTTCAGCGAAAACCCACAAAGCATCAACCCTGCCTCAGGCTTTGTGGCCTCGGCAAACAACCAACCCGATAGTACGCGCAGCGGTATTTTCTTCCCTGGCTACTATTATCCGGGGGAGCGTTGGAACCGCATTGCCAAGACCATCACCGCCAAAAAAGACTGGGATCAAAAATCGATTCAAGACCTACAACTGGAAACCATCAATGAGACCTCTGTAAAAAATGCCGCCTACCTACTTTCCCAAGTGGACCAAAGCAAGCATGAGAAATACAAAGACATCTTGGCTGACCTGGGTAACTGGGAAGGAACCCACAAACTCAACGAGTCTGCACCTACGCTCTACTACAAGTGGCTTTACCACACACTGCGCTTGGCCATGGAGGATGAACTAGGAAAAGAAAGTTTTGATACCTACCTGCAAACCTTCATTATGATCGGCAGCACTGCGCATTTCCTCGGACACGAGGAAAATAAGTGGTGGGATAAGAAAAAGACCCCTGCCAAAGAAACAAAAGCACAGGTGATTGCAGAGGCCTTGAGCATTAGTTTGGATGAGCTAAGTACCCAGCTAGGCGACAATACCGCTGATTGGGACTGGAAAAAATCCATTACCGTGGAGCATGCACACCCTTTGGGCGCCAAAAAGCCGCTGGACAAGCTCTTTAACGTGCGGACCGATGCCGTAGAGGCCAACGAAGAGGCCGTGAATAAGTTGGCCTTTGACCTCAATGGAACAGGCAACTACAAGGTAACCTCCGGACCAGCCATGCGCATCATCTTGGATTTTGCCGATGTGGAAGGCTCCCTGTCTGTTTTGCCTACCGGCAACAGTGGCAATCGCTTCAGCAAACACTATGCGGACCAGAAAGAATTGTTCGTTGAGGGCAAGTACCG
>JBIIFN010000275.1:0-10717 GCA_044237325.1 Algoriphagus sp. | reverse complement strand
TCAAATTCTGAAGATTCTCTTTATAAATATAATGAATTCAAAGAATCAATTAAGATTTTACTTGATAGAAAAAAAGAATACTTTAATTCAGAAAATGATCTTTTTTATAATGACTTCAATTGGTTTCAATTTTATTACAGCTTAAATCCTATTCATCAAAAAATAATTGATGAATTAAAAACTAAAACTAACTGGAAAAAGTCATTTGTTGCATTCTATTTAAACTCTATATTAATCAAGACTGCCAATACTGATTTGCCGACAAATGATAACGAACATATCGAATTAAATAAAACTCTTAAGAATATTGAAACCGAACAATATAAATTTATAAAAGAGTTCTGGTATTCAAAACAAATGAGTTCCAGTAGAGAATTTGAGCAAAAAAATATCAATATATCTGTTAAAAACCTATATAACAAACATGGTGGCCCAAAATTTAAAAGATTTTCATTAAGACAAATTGTCCAATATGATACAGATCTTTTTACGGACTTTTTTCCCATTATTTTAACAACACCTGATGTCGCAAGTAACTTGTTTAAGGGAAAGAACGGTTATTTTGACATTGTAATGTTTGATGAAGCCAGCCAACTCAGGTTAGAAGATAATTTACCTGCAATATTAAAAGGAAAGCAAATAATAATTGCTGGCGATGAACATCAAATGCCACCTTCTAATTATTTTAGTAAGGTTTTTGATGGTATAATAGGAGATGATGAAGAATATGATGAAGAAGACAAGGTTGTAATTGATAAAGAAAATATTTTATTGTCTTGTGAATCTTTACTTGATTTTGGTAGTGAATTAAACTTTCAAAAGAGGTATTTAGATTTTCACTATAGGTCAAGGCACCCATTCTTAATTGATTTCTCAAACTATGCATTTTATAATCAAAGACTCAAGCCATTACCAAATAATTTTGAATATATCCCAATAAAATACATCCAAGTAAATGGGACATTTTCTGAACATACCAATGATGTTGAAGCAGAGGCAGTTTTGTCAATTATTGAAAACAACATCAATAGGCTTCCAAATGGCGAATATCCCACAGTTGGAATTGCCACCTTCAATATTTCACAAAGAAATTTAATTAAAAGTAAAATAATAGAAAGGCAAAGGTTCTCTAAATACGCTACATTCAATTCTAAAATTCAAGAATTAGAAGAAAATGGCTTATTCATTAAAAACCTTGAAAATATACAAGGAGATGAACGAGATGTTATCATTTTATCCACGACATATGGTGTTGGGAAAGACGGGAAATTTACACAAAGATTTGGACCAATTAACCATACAAAAGGGTATAAATTATTGAATGTAATTATAACCAGAGCAAAATATAAAGTTTATGTGTGTTGTTCAATTCCTGAACAAGTATTCATGAATTATAAAGACTACTTAATCGCAGAAGGTTCAAATAATAAAAGAGCGGTATTTTTCGCTTATCTAGCATATTGTAAGTCAGTTAGCGAATCTAACCATGATTTAAGACTCGGAGTTTTAACAACTTTAGCAGACAATACAACAAAAAGTACGAGCCTTGATTCTTTCCTAGGAGGTGAACTTGAATCACCATTTGAGGAGGAAGTTTACCAAAGTTTAGTAGATCACTTTGGAGATAAAAAATTGATACCTCAACTTCAATTTGCAGGATTTAGAATTGATATTGTTTATGATCCTCAAATAAATGGAATACCTAAAATAGCCATAGAATGTGATGGAGCAAAATATCATTCAAGTAATGAGGCCTATTTACATGATTCTCACCGTCAGAAAATTTTAGAAGAGCACGGTTTTGTATTTCATAGGATTTGGAGTACTAATTGGTGGCGTAATCCCAACAGAGAGGCTAATAAACTTATTGAATTTATTAAAAAAATTGAGGAAACCAAGACTTTTAATATTATAGATCAAACTGAAATCAAAAATGCGTTCACTGATGATGAAGTGATTTTTCAAGATCATAACATATCTAACTCAATTATAAGTATTGAAGATGACGAGATTTTAATTCAGTCTTTAAGCGAAAAAAATCAGCCGCCTCAAAAATCAGCAAATCAAGATCGTATAAAAATAAATAGTAAAGTCGTGGTTAAGTACTTAAATAATGGAAAAGAATTATCCATTCAAATAGTTACAACTGAAAATAACAAAGTTGATGAAAGTGGATTTCAAAAAATATTTTATAAATCACCTTTAGCAATTTCTCTTTCAGATCAAATTATGGGCTCTATTGTAAAGGTTGGAAAGTTAGATAATTTTGTAGAAATCATTAAGGTAATTAACCAATAGAATATGAAAAGAGAATTAATAATGGTAATTAATGATGTGTTATTTATTTCAGGCAGAGGAGTTGTGATATTAGGTATAATACAAAATGAAGAAATAGTAGTCGGTCAGAAAATTATTATTGATCCTGAATATTTACCGGAGTTTGAAACTGAAATAAAAGGTATTGAGTCATTTCGGAAAACTTTAAAAAAGGCGTTCAGAAGTGATCTTGTTGGAATCACCTTGAGTGGCGTAGAAAAAAATAAAGTGAAGAAGAATATGAAGGTTTATCAGCTTTAATTTTTTAATACTAGTATCCAGGCAAGTGATTTTATGCGCTAAGTCTGCGGAATTTTTGTCTGTTTTTAAAAAAATCTATATTTAACTGGTGATACAAAACCACAACGGCTGTTTACAACCAACCAAGAAAAGATGAAGAAATCTATAGTCCTCCTTTTACTTTTACTAGGATCATCAACCCTGATTTTTGCGCAAAAGGCCTCCCCCCTACCTCCTAAAAAAAGTACGCCATCCAGTACCTCCCCCACAAATACCGTAAACGGTAGGGTTGAGGAAATTAGAAAATGGTATTCCGAAATTCAAGCCATCGGAATGAAAAACTGTACTTCAAAAACCTATACGGTGAATGAAACCGTGGGCTATGATGATAATGGCAAACAAATTAAATCCCCGTATGAGCAAACCATACAACGCTGTAACCTATCGCCCTTATATTCCTTGTATGACGGGTATTTTACAGGTGACCATTGGGGGCAGAGCGTGAAGGTCTACCTCAAAAACAATAAAATCTTTTTTGTCTTCATCACTGGAGGTGGAGAAGGCTACAGCTACGAAGAGCGCTACTATTGCAATGAGGACGAAAAAATCATCAAAGAATTAAGGCGAGATTCTGATTTTGGAGAGGAGCCATCAGGCGCCAACACTGAAATAAAAACAAACATCAATAAGGATATCCGTACTGTGATTGATTTTGCACGGTTTAATCGGATACTGCTGTAAAGGGGGATTGAAACTAGCAGATGCTAACTATTCCAGCCAATACTGACGCTGGGCCGTTCATTTTAGTACTGAAAATAAATAAAGTTTTTCACTTCTTACCTCCTGCCGTTTACGAAAAAATAAGTGCCCCAGTAGACCTATAACTTAGTAAAATCAAGGAGGAACCAAATAAAAAAATGAAAAGAATACTACCAATTTTTTGTCTTTTAGTAGCCTTTATGATGGATCAAGAGTTAGCTGCTCAATCCAAGAAAGAACAAATTGAACTACTAAAGTTTAGGGTTGACAGTTTAAACAATTCATTAGATAGTGTCTTGAGGTTTACTTCTAAAGAAAGGAATGAGAATAATCAAAAAATACAATCGCTCAATGGGCAAAAAACAAGCTTAGAAAATCAGATTAGTAGTTTAAAAAAAGAGAATGAGAAAAAACTAGCTAATTTGAATGCCCAAATTCAGACGCTAAATGATTCCGTAAACCATTACAAAAAAGAGTTAAAAATTACCAATAAATGGCTTGAAAACCATTGGGATGCTCATGGTTTTGGTTGGACAGAATTTGAAGATTTGATAATTTTTTCTGTCGAAGAAATTAAAAATAATCCTGAAAACCAAAGTGATGGTTGGAATGGCGATTACTGGATGGATACCATCTGCACCTATTTGTATAAGGAAGGAGAGGATTATACCTCTGTTCAATTAGAAGATTGCTTCAATGAAAATAAGCAGGCGCTTTTACTTGAAATCAATAAAATAGCAAAACAACAGTTTAAGGAAGACCATGAAACTGTAGAAACTTGCGGTGGAAAACTAAAGCTTCCTTTTACGTTTCAGGATTTAGAACTGCATTTTGATGGTGAAAATTTTAGTTTTGAATACGATGTAGGAGTTTGGAAAGGTAATGTTTGCGGGATGCCACGGGATCAAGTTTCCTTCAGCAAAGACTACATCAAAAAGTTTTTAAAGTAAGTAACTGTATAGCCTATTGGTAAGCAGTAATGGTTGAACTTAATTCCTGTTTTTCGAGCCAACACTAAGTTGGCTCGAAAAACAGGCTACTTATACTTGATCAATCAGCACCAAGACTACTGCTCCTCTCCTGCCTATCCTCAAAACTGTCCCCTTCGATAGCTTAGCGTTTTGTTTTTAAGATTCAGCTCCGCAGAGAGCACATAACTTTCCTTAAACAGGATAGACGCGTTAGGAATATCACTCAAGTTCGGCTCATAGAATTCGTAGACGCCCTTTTCTTGATCATAGGCCCATAGCCCAGTGAGTTGGTTGGCTTCTAGGTGATCTCGTACGCGCCAGTACAGTAGCGTGTCAGACTTGGGCCATTCGATGCCATCGGATCCATACAGCTCCAACCTGCTCGAGTCATAGAAGGCAGTTTGCCTGATCTTCGTTTTGAGTTCTTCAAAAGCTTCCGTATCAAATTCCAGCGTTGCGAGCACCTCCCCTTCCCCTCGGAAGCCAGATTTACTTTCGGTGTATTCCGTCATGTCAGTCCCCCAGTAAGGAAGCTGCACCCCAAGATCGGCACTGATGTCACTTCGGTGATACAGCTCAGCACTGAGGTTTAGACACAATACACTAGCAGGCAACAGCAAGAGCGAACTCAATCGGATATACAGGGTTTTTCGGACTTTTTGGCGGTACGCCGCATACACCCAGCGTACATAGAAGTAGCCCATGGGAAGTAGCAGAGCGCCCATCCACATACCAAGAACGATGGCGTCCTCGGAAAGCATCGCTGAGGCCACCCGCCCATAGGACCGTTGACTCCCCTGAATCATCAGCAGCCAAGGCATCAAGAAGAGCAGGTAGCTCAGTAGTCCCACTGCGGCCCCTACTTTTTGGCGCAGCCGAAACGCCGAAATAATCCAGCGAAGCCACAAGAAGTGTGGAACCACCAACAGTAACAGGAGGCTAGCCCCTAAAAGAAAAAAAGCAACATAGTCCATGATTGTATGGGTAGCCGACCCAAGTCTTTCCCCTGCCAAAGAGATCAAAATCCAGCATGGGCGCAAGGAGGCATTCGGAATTTAGAAACAAAAAAGAAAAAACCGGACTCCTTTCACTCAAGGAGTCCGGTTGAATTTAGGGAAAACCCCGCTAGATCAAAACTTAAAAAACTTGGTTTTTTTCAGGTTCTGCTCCTTCTGCTTCACATAGTCCTCCAGCTCCTTATTGACCTCTTTGAAAGACGCCGCAAAATTATCCTTGCTAAAGCTCATGGCGTTTTTATCGCCGCGGGCATAAGCATTCGTCACTTCAGTCACTTCCAATCCTGCACCTAGAAAAAGGAAGTTCCACTTGCCACTTCGCTCGCAGGTTTCCATCAAGGTTTTTACCGCTGTAGCCGAATACTGCTTGGAGGAGTTCTCTAATCCATCTGTCAGAATCAGCATGACCACATCGGCATCCGCATCGCTTAGGGCAGCACCTGCCTTTTGGTTCAGGTAATGAATACTCTCCCCTATCGCATCGTTGAGCGACGTCATCCCATCGGGATAGATCAGTTCCCAGTCGATACCTGCCTGGTCCATGGGCATCAAGCTTTCTCCAAATCGTAGCACTTGATTGAATCCACAGTAGGAAAAGATTAGCGCTGAGTTGGCATTCTCCTCTTGGATACGCTTCAAGTCGCGGAGCTGATTATCGATGACCTGTCTGGCTTCCTGCCAGCAGGAGTCCATGCTTCCGCTTCGGTCGAGAACTAGGTGGTAGTAGGTAGTTTTTTTCTTAGGCTGGATGGCGTCAGCGGAGGCGGGATTTAGGGTGTTTGTCATGGGGTAGGTTGTTGATAAAAAGAGTGAAAAATGAAAAATTAATTGAGGGTTACTTAAACTTTACAATAGCCTGGCAGGTAGCGGAGACCACGGCTGCCATTTTGGCAAAGTCCAGGGTGTCGATCGTATCCGTCGGCTCGTGGTAATGGGGATTGCGAATAAAGGAGGTGTCGTTGATCATCAGCGCCGGATAGCCAAAGGCCCAATAGTTGCGCTGATCCGAAAGTCCTGCCAGGCCTGCGGAAGCGTGACTTTCTGGGAAATGCACCACTTGCACATCGATGTCGGCCTTTGCAGACATCAAGCGATGCACCCGCTCGGTAAACTCCCGATGGGGCGCAATGCCCACCACGATGATAAAGTTGGCCGTAGAAGGATAGCGCGCCGCCAAGTCCTCGGAAGGATAGGTCTGGGAACCGGGTTCATCCGAGAAGTAGCCAATCATCTCGTAGCAGATCATCCCCAGCACGGCAGCCTGCTCCGCGTGTAGGGAGGCGGCATGTATATAGCTGCCCATTTGTTTGGTCCCAAAAAAGGGCGGTTCCTCCAAGCAGTAGGCCACAAACTCAATGCTATAATCCAATTTGGGCTTTTCCTTACCTACCAACCGGGCAGACTCCAGCAAGCCGGCCACGGCGCTGGCATTGTCATCAGCCCCAGGCTGATCTCCACAAACATCGTAATGGGCACCGACCACCAGGCGCTCAGTCGCAGCCTCGTTGTACACCCCGATCACATTGGTGTAGGTTTGCCCACCTACGGTCCAGGTTTGCTCCCGCACGGCCAATCCAGAGTCCTCAAAGGCTTCACGGATATACGCCGCCACCCGATTCAGGGATTCGAGCTGCCGGTAGTTACGGAAGGGCCTAATCGAGGTCAGGAAGTCCACGTGGCGGTACAGATTTTCTTGGGATGCGTTCATACGTTTACTAAACTGTGTTTTATTAAAAATTCAACTAGGCACGAGGAGAAAAAGGCTACCCAAAAAAACCAGGTGACTAGACTAAAAAAAGAAGTGTGGGTTATTTATTAAGACTACCCATTGATTTATAAAAATCTCTTTCTGTATAAGTATCAAAACCATACTCATACCTAACATCCATTTTTTTTAGTCTAATATCTTCCCATCTCACTAAACCTAAACGGCCTGATGAAAGGTTGATTAGCAACCTTTCCTCATTATCAAACCCTCCAGTTTCATAAATCCCATATCCTACGGTTGTAATTATTTCTGCAACCTGATTGGTAATCTTTATTTGGTCAATTGACTTTAACCTCATAGTGAAATAGCTATGGTAATCGCCGGTCAAATTCTCCACTTTTTCTTTTGAATACACAGCATTTGGATCAAGCAATGAATAAAATTGATCTTTATTAAAGGTCACCCCTCCATAGACATAATGTTGATGACTCAATTCATCAGATAGTTCCAATGAACCATAAAACTTTTCGACAAAAGCTCTTATAATTTGATTGTCTTTTCCAGAGCTTGCTAATGAAAAGTTCTTAAATGCAACGCTCAAACTGTCGTATTTATTTTTGAGGTCAGCAACTTCTTTTGTAGAATTTTCCAGACGCTTGAAAACACCATCCAAGTCTGCTTCTTTCTTTTCTAAAGCTCCGTTTAGTTCTTTTTTTTGTAGTTGCAATCCGCTGATCTCTTCCTTCAAACTCGCGATTTTAGCATTCAATAATTCTTCGTTTTGACTATTCAAGTTTCGCTCTAGTATCAACTTTGAACTGAGGCTATCTAGTTGAAATTGAAGCACAGCAATCTGCTCTTTTTTGGATTGCGCAAAACTTTGACTTAGACTAAAAAAGAGAAAAAGCAGAAGTATTTTTTTCATGTTTTATAAAATTTGGATTAGCTATCCAAAGTCGAGTTTATTTGGGAGAATCCAAAAACAAGTCGATGGTTATTAAGATGAGTTAGCTAACTAATTTATAGAAATAGCTACCAAGTTTTATACGCGTACTGTTTGTGAAAAAACTAGCCTATCAAGTATCCGATTGAAATGCGGTTCTGATCTCCCCGCCCAACCAAAAAGGGATGAAAATCCCCTGCTTGCGAAAGCGTTCGCGCGTTTGGAGGTGGAAGGAAAGCATTGTCCCTACCTGGTAGAGCTCAAAAGGGCTGTCGGCAGTTTCCAAAAATTCGTCCCGCTCGGTACTGGTCAGGGCAAAGTATTGAAGGAGCAGCTTGCTTCGCTCCTGTTCAAACCAGCCTCGAAAGGCCTGAATGGCAGTAAGTAGGGTCCCTTCTAGGGCAAAAGTGGTTCGGCAGTTGATGCAGAGCTGGCTGAAATCTGCTTGAACTTGGATGTCAAAATCCGTGCCATGGATCACCGTATAGCGGAGCTCTAGCCGCCGCTCGATATCCAGGATCAGCGGAAGCAACTCTCCTTCCGGCAAGTCGCTATACCCCCCTACCGAGAAGCAGAGGATGTCGGCTTCAAATTCTTCCACAAAGGAGGCAAAGAGTTCCACGTCATGGTAAGTTTGGAGAAACCCATCCCATCTCCAGACGTTCTCCCCAAGGTCTATCCATTCCCCGCAGTCGTGGTAGGTGACCTCGTAGCGATGCAGCCAGTCGTGGAGTTGGGAAAAATCAACCGGGCCATGGCCAATCAATTCCTTCCAGTTAGCAAGGCCATGTTGCGCTTGGTGGAGCAGGATGGGGTAGTTTTCCGGAAGCTCCGTGCCGCGCTTGTCGTCTTCGTAGACCCAGAAGGTCAGCAAGCTATCCGGGCCCTCCACTCGCTCGAAAGTGAGCAGCTGATGGCAGGGGTAGATGTCCTTGACCAGATAGCCTCCGCTTGGATTGGGGACCAGTACAAAGCGAAGGTCCAGGCATTTGCCATCGGGGGAGCGAAACTTATAGGCATTCTTGCCCAGGTGGGTATCGCAACCTTTGCTGCAGCAGGATCCTGGGACCACTTGAAGAGGCTCACTCAAAGTAGATGTTGCTTCCCATTCCTGCCAGAAGTCCTCCAGGCGATCGAGGAAATTGGCCTTGGACACCTCATAGTAGGTGTATTCTGGAGAGAGCAAGTCCTCCAGGCCTAGTCGATCCCGACGGGCAAAGCAATCCAAAATAAGGTCCAATTGAGTGAGCATAAGTGGGGAAGAGAAAAGGAAACGAGGTGGGTGGTGTTTTAGTATGGAAGAGAGAAAAAATGTCCACGGCACGGTCGACGGTCGACAGCAAATTGTAGTTGAGAGCAGAATCTGCGGTGGACTATGGACTGTTGACGGTTGACTAAAAAAATGTCCACGGTCGACAGCAAATTGTGGTGGAGAGCAGGATTTGCGGTGGACTATGGACAGTTGGCCAAAATAGTCCACGGTCGATAGTCGACGGTCCACTGCGCACTTAATGGAACTTCAACTCTTGCTAACAGAAAAATTCCTCAAAAAGAAGGAAAAATTAACCAATTCTTCTAATTTTAGGAACAACTTAATTTATCGATTTAAACAGATAGTAACTATGAAGATCTTCTTATTTGTCGCCTGTGTATTTATATCTAATTTACTTTTTGCTCAAAATTCAGAAATAAGGAGAGAATATAATTGTTACCCGAAAGAAGGAGGAGCCAACCTCATTCTAAATAAACCGGACCTTAAATCAATTCACCCTGAATACCTTTCTAGTTACAAAGCAGGAGGTTATTTGGGAGAAAGTTGGACTATAATTGCTACAAAGTTGATTACGAATAGCCAAGGAAAATTTTTATATGGGGATCTTTATTCTCCGAGAGGAGGGAAACTAAATATTAAAATAAATGGGTATGATGGCCCCGTTTATGTTCCCTTATCACAATGGAACTGCGATTAGCGAATTTAAAATTTTGGCTGATTAACCTGCAATAAATCATTTGTTGGCTACTTCAAAAACATATGCTCAAATCAATCCAATTGATTCTTTTTAAGAATCCTCTCCAGAGATTTTTCTGAATATGCTCACCCACTTCTCAAAGAAAATTCGTTTAATTGATTTAGTAAGGTTGTAGGGGAGTAGAACCAAAAGAAAAATTCAATAAAAGCACTATTCTTGGAAGAGATTAATAGTCCACTAGGATTTTTGGGAAATTGTTTTTTCCAATGCAAAGCCTACCAAGCCCAAATCTACCTACTATTGGTTTATCAACTGAAAGCTGATAGGATATTAGATTAGTTCTTGCTTCCGAAGCGTCTTCCTAATTGATACTAGCGACTTGACAGTCTGACCTTGCCTGAAAATGGTTATTACCATCTGGTCAATTTTCAGGTAAATACTTGTCTTTGAACTTTTTTTTGCGGCTGATAAATCGATTCAAAGAATAAGGTGACTAAAATATGAGAATGAATGTTGCGTTAGCATTCAAATCTCATGGCTATGCTGTATCGAATTCTCTTGCTTTTTTTCTTTATTACCGCCTGCCAACCGGCCGTAAAAGAACCGCAACCCAGGTCGGGCTGCATACCAAACTATGGTACTGGCTGCAGTCCTGTTATCCAATTGAAAGGCACTACTCCTACTCGGGTATTTGTGGGGGATGCACACCTAGACAGCTTGACGCGCTTTCTAGCCGCGCAGGAGCAAGTGGAGAGCGAGCAGATAGGCTTTTCGGGAAGCTTTTCAGAGGTGTA
>JBIIFN010000250.1:0-2883 GCA_044237325.1 Algoriphagus sp. | reverse complement strand
AAGTGCTTTGTTTACCGATCATGCCGATGCCCAAGGACGTTTGGTGTTTGATGCTGGAGGATTGAGGCACTGGGAGCGGCTTATTCTTCAGCTTGAGAATGGAGACGAGATGCCTGGCTTGGAGCTAGTATCACCCTTGATCAGTACTTCATTTAAAGCAGACTTTGATTTTCCCCAGCTGACGATGTCGGAGGAGGACCTCCCTTACTTGCAGCCCCTACTAAAGGCTGCCCTAGTTCAGAACTACTATTGGGAAGAGGCAGACAGGGATTCCTTAGAAACCATCACGGGCTTTGTTGCCGACTATGCCTTTGATTTGGATGCGTATACACGATTTGATGCTATCGAAACAATCCTAAGGGAGTATGTCCCTAGTGTTTCGGTGCGGCTCAAGGATAAAAAGAAGGTTTTTAGGCTCATGAATGAGGCCGACAAAAGCGTGTTTGATGATAACCCCTTGATCCTGGTTGATGCGATGCCTGTATTTGATTCTGATCTTCTGGCTTCCTTCAATCCCAAATTGCTTCAGCGGCTAGAGGTGCTAAATCGAGAATTCTACCTTAATGACCGTACTTACCCTGGTGTACTTAGTTTTTCAAGCTATACTAATAATTTTGGGCTATTTCCTCTGGCACCTGCTGCCCGGTTTTTTGATTACCAAGGGGTACAGCCCAGGCTGCTGCTAGACAAGCGTCAGTGGCAAGAGCCGGTGACAGACAAGCGGATTCCAGATTGGAGAATCGTGCTCTTCTGGGGAGTTGAAGGTGAAAAGGCGATCACGCAGGCGCCAAATCTAGCGGGAGAATTTGTGTACTGGGAGCGGGTGTGGAAAGATGGTTCGCTCAGTACACAACGCACATTTTTCCAGATAAAGGACTAGCAAAAAAATAGTTATCCGTACTTCCTTAATCTGGAATTAGGTATTCCAAAACGGTTTTTCCGGAGCGCGTTCGGATCAGGTACTGGCCGCTGCTTGGCTGGTGACTTACCTGAATCTCTCCATTGCTCTGTAGGGGGGAGGTGATCAGGAGGTTTCCTGCGAGGTCATAGAGGTAGCCTTGTGCGAGTTTGAGGTCTGTCACAGCAATGATTTTTCGCTCTGGTCCAAAATCAAAATGTCCAATCCAAGCCTGGTTTCCCGCGATTGGCAGGCTTAGTACCTGCTTTTCTTTCATGTCCTGTACTTGCACCTTGTTAAATTGCTCGATTACCAAGAGGGAAGTAGTTCCTTTTTGGTCGGGCAAGAGGCGAAAGCGGTCGTCGCGATTGGTTTTCAAAAGTTGCTTTTTTTGCAGCGGCTCGCCCGTAAAGGAAGCTTCTACGAGTTCCCCACTTTCGGTTAGGCCATTTAGCGTTGGCGTGGCTGATCGGTTTACAGTCATCGGGCTGTTGATGCCCTTGGGCAGCTGGACTGGAGAGCCTGGCTGGGATTCTCCCTTTCGATTAAACAGGGACACTTTTCCTGATTTACCAAGGGCTACCATAAAATCTCCCTTCCCGGGTAGGCGGACATGGAAGGGTGTGCCGATAATTTGCTCTCCTAGTGCCAAGGGGCTCCAGCCATCCAGGGGCTTTCCTGATTTGTCCAAAAGCCATAAATTCCCTTTTTCCGTTCCAATAAAGTACCTGTACTCGCGGCTTTGGTCGTAGTCCAATAAGTTTAGCTGGCTGATTTTTTCACCTGGAAGAGACTGGGGGAATCCGGGGAGTGGGTCGCCCAGTCGATCAATGGCATAGAGCTGGTCGGCCGTGGCGAGCAGAAGTTGAAGTTTCCCGTTTTTGAAGTAGTCAATTTGAAATGCCTCGCTTACCAAAGGGCCCGATAGGGGTTGGCTATATACTTGCTCGCCGGCAGAGTTGATTACGTAAAGCACGTGGTTTTTGTCTTGAATGACGAGGTCCTCCGTATTGTCGTTAAAGTTTTTGATTGCCTTTGGTCCATAGCTGAGGTTGTCGGGGAGGATGACCTGCTTGCCTGAGGCCAATTCGAAGGATTTCTTATCGCCTGTGTTTGCCGTGCTGTCTGCAAGATACCGAAGTGTAAGTGTTCCCTCTGGTCCTTTGGAGGTTTGATTGATTCGGAAGGTGATGGAGCGAAAAGCCTGCAGTTCGGCAGCGTATTTCTGCAGAAAAGTACTCCAAGTGGGATTGGTGGCCTGAATCCAGCTAGGCCATAAGGATGGCAGGAGGAAGGTTTGGCTGTAGCCTGCTGTTGGGGACAAGAGTTTTTCGCTACCTGTCTTGGGATTTTTCTCCCAGGTATTTCCTTGGATATAATCGTCAATAAGGAGCTTCATGCCTGGTGCAGAATTGCTCATTAGAAGCAGGTTGCCTACTTTGCTGATGAAGGTTTGATCAAAGCCAGCAAATTTGCCGTTGAATAGGTGTGCGGGAAAGTTTTCTTCTGGAAAAAATAAGATTTCATTTTCCAGGTAAACCTCCACAGGGAAAAATTCTGTGCTATCGCGGTATTCTTTCAAAAATGCCCATGCCTGCTCTGGCTTTAGGGTTTTGACCAGTAGGGCTTGGTTCTTTTTCGGAGCGGCTACGACTTCCATTTCTAAAAAGTACTGCTCTCCTGACAGGTAATCCAAAAATCCCCGATCTATCAATCGGGATTGGATTTCACCGCTGACGGTAGACTTCGGTACAAAGGCGGGATTCCCTATTTTTTGCGTTTCGTAGCTGTCCTTTAGGTTGATTTGAGTGATGGCTTGCGTTCGATTGGAAATAAGTTGTTCAAATTCTGATAGTTGTGCCTGAACTGCTGGCAAAAAATCTACTGATTCCATCCCTGTAAGGGGCCCTTTGAAGACCAGTTGGTTGTTTTCAAATTGAAGGTTCAAGGCTAGGAGGTAGTCTGCTGACTGAAGGGCCTTTTGA
>JBIIFN010000249.1:0-2897 GCA_044237325.1 Algoriphagus sp. | reverse complement strand
TATTGAGCAAGTGGTTTGCCACAGCAAAGGAAGATATCTTCATCGATATTGACCCTGCCTACGACCGCTGCGATGCCTTGAAGGTTAAGTAACGTTTCCCATTCCTTAATCTGAAATGCTCCCAACAACTGTTGAGAGCATTTTTTTTGCTTCCAAAAAACTGGCTGTTGGCTTTGCACTTAAGTGAGACGAGATGTGGAAGAAACTGCGCAAGCCTTTGGACTTTTCTATTCCGTAAGCTCTCATTACACTAGTCAATACGGCTAAAAAATGGGGTCCCCTCCAAAAATGCTTCAATGTTATGAAGTCCAATACTTAGAGGAAAGAGCCGAGTAAATGGACTTCGGTACTTGTGCTTGGAAGGAGGTAAGAATTAGTCTTCGATAATCTCGCTACCCTGAGTTTGCTTTTCAAAAAGTGCTGCATATACCCCGCGCTGAGCCATCAAGGAGGCATGATTTCCACGCTCCACCACGCGGCCCTCATCCAGGACAATGATCTGATCTGCTAGCTTGGCAGAAGACACCCTGTGCGAGATGATGATGGAGGTGCGGTGTGCCATGATTTTTTCCAAGGCATTCAAAATTGCGTTTTCGGTCTTCGTATCAACCGCAGAAAGACAGTCGTCCAAGATCAAAATCTTGGGCTCCTTCACAATGGCCCGCGCAATGGAAACGCGCTGCTTCTGTCCTCCAGAGAGCGTAATTCCACGCTCCCCTAGCAGGGTCTCAAAGCCATTCGGAAAGTCCATGATGTTTTGGTACACATCGGCATCCTTAGCTGCTTGGATGATGCGCGCGTGGTCAGGCTTATCCAAGCCAAAGGCGATGTTGTTGGCGATGGTATCGGAAAAAAGGAATACGTCCTGCGGAACCACGCCAATCTGCCCACGCAAGCTGGAAAGGGAATACTGCTGTATTGGGTGCCCATCCAACAAGATCTCTCCTGTGCTTGGATCATACATGCGCAGGAGTAGGTTGGCGATGGTCGATTTTCCAGAACCTGTCGTGCCGATGATGCCTAGGGTCTGTCCTGCAGCAATGGAAAAAGAGACTTCCTTCAAGGCCTGTATGCCTGAATCAGGGTACACAAAAGAAAGCTTATTCACTTCTAGGTTACCTTCGAGTTGGGTTTCTAGATTGGATAGACTCGCCAACTCACTTTTGCTGTCCAGCAACTCGTTGATTCTACGCTGGGAAACTTCGGCGCGCTGCACAATACTGGTTACCCAGCCGAGAGAAGCTACCGGCCAAGTTAAGATATTGACATACAGAATAAACTCAGCGATGACCCCGTAACCAATCTCACCTTGAATCACTTTCATCCCACCCGCATAGACGGTGATGATGGTGGATATTCCCACCAAGGCCATAATCAATGGAAAAAACAAGGCATTGACCCGGGTGAGCTCGATGGACTTGAGTTTGTATTCTTCACTCGCCTCCGCAAATTCCCGGGCAGAGTCCTGCTCGCGCACAAAGGCCTTGAGCACACGGATACCTGAAAAAGCCTCTTGAACAAAGGTACTCAATTGAGATAGGCTCGACTGTATCTTCTCAGAACGCTCATTGATTAGGTTGTTGACATAATAAATGCTCAGGGAAAGGATCGGCAGGGGCAAGAGCGAATAAAGCGTCAGCTCCAGGTTGACCGAGATCATGTAAGAGATCACCAGTGGAAATAAAACTAGCAGGTTGAGTCCGTACATGATGGCTGGGCCGAGGTACATCCGCACGCGGCTGACATCTTCGGAGATTCGTGCCATCAGGTCCCCCGTACTGTTTTTTCGATAGAAGCTAAGGGACAGGTACTGGTAATGTTCAAAAAGCTCATTTTTCATGTCGTACTCGATTTTTCGAGACATGATGATGAGCGTTTGTCGGATCAGAAAGAGGAAAAAACCACGGAGCAAGGCCATGATCAAAATCAAAATCCCAAAAATGAAGACCGAGGCAAGGAAATATTCTCGCGCAAGCTCCCCTAGGCCACCCTTCGTCAACGGGCGGTATAACGAAAGGCTCTCCACCACATAATCTATGGCAATTCGAACTAGCTGCGCAGGGATAATTACGAAAATATTGGATATGACAGTAAATAGTATACCCAAAAACAACAAGCCCTTGTATTTGACTAAGTATTTATTTATTCTCCAAAGCGCCTCCACGAAACAAAATTATTAATTTTTAAAATAAACTTCCATAAACTATGGCAAGGGAAAATTTGTAAGCTGATAAAAGTATTTAATTTTGTATTCGTACTTTTCGAAATCAGTATCCCAAATATAACACATTCTAAAAAGCTATTTTCAGATGTCAGCGATTAATACAACCGAAACCGTCCGTGAGGGCTCCATCTTTGGACAAATCACCACCATGGATCACGAGCAACTGGTGATTTGCCACGACGAAGCCACAGGACTTAAGGCGTTATTAGGCATCCACAACACGGTGCTAGGCCCCGCGCTTGGAGGCACCCGCATGTGGCCCTATGCTACCGAGGAGCAGGCAATCACCGACGTACTTCGCCTCTCCCGAGGAATGACGTTTAAAAACTCCCTTGCCGGCTTGAATCTAGGCGGTGGAAAAGCGGTAATCATCGGAGATCCAAAACTCAAATCAGAGGCATTCTTGCGCCGATTCGGCAGGTTTGTGGAAAGCTTGGGCGGACGCTATGTCACTGCCGAAGATGTCAACATGAAGACCTCGGACATGGAGTACATTGCACTCGAAACACGCCATGTGACGGGCCTTCCAAAAAGTAAGGGCGGAGCAGGCGATCCATCCCCCGTCACTTCCTACGGCGTATACATGGGCATGAAAGCCGCTGCCAAGCAAGCTTTTGGTTCGGACTCCCTCCATGGCAAGCGAATTGGCGTACAAGGCGTAGGCCAAGTAGGC
>JBIIFN010000248.1:0-2899 GCA_044237325.1 Algoriphagus sp. | reverse complement strand
ATCTGGGCACAGTTTGAAGTGGCCTTGCTGCTTATCCTGGTGGTGGTGATCTACGTATTTATTTTTAAGAAGCCTCTCATCGAGGAAACGGTAGATTAAGGTCGACAGACGACAGGCCAAGGCCTACAGGCTGTCCACAGTCCACAGCTCACTTAATTGATCCTCAAACCTTATTTTCCTTGGGTTGTGGTAAAAATTAATACAAAAAAGACTGCCCGCCCTTGGAGGGCCAGGCAGTCTGTTGCATCAAGAAATTAGGCCCAGGCCTTATCTCCTTTTTTGTAATCTATGCATGGGTCAAATCGGCCTGGTGTCTCCACAAAGCGAAGGGCTTGGGTGGCACCGATCTCCGAGCTATAGTAGCCAAGCACCGTTAGGTCGCGTAGCATGTGGATGATTTCAGGTTTCTTTTCTTCTCCGCTAGCTACATATTTTTGGTGCAGTGCATTCAAGAAGGCCAAACGATCTTCTGGAGTTGCTTCCATAAATTCCACGCTTTTCTCCGCTTTGAAATCCGTACGGATGGTAGTCAATCCGCTGATAAAGGTAGTTTGCTGGTCTGCATCGTAGCATTCCTTCACCATCATCTGCATAAACTCCCCGATTTTGGTGGCTTTCGCCCCAGGGGTGTTGGTGGTAGGAATGATGGTTTCTCCGATCTCATCCAAAAATGCCAAATCTTCTGCGCTGAAAGTCAACTCCTTCAGCTGAGAATCAGGTGCACATCCGGTAAGCAACGCAGTTGAACCGATCACGGTTCCTCCCATCAGGAGTACCACAGATTTTAGCGCATCTCTTCTATTCATTAAGGTCATGTTCGTGTCGGATTAGAGGTTTTGCTTTTTCAATTCTTCAACAGCAAAAGCAGCAGCTCTCGCGGTCAAGGCCATGTAGGTCAAGGAAGGGTTTTGTGCTGCGGCAGAAGTCATGCAAGCTCCGTCGGTAACAAACACGTTTTTGGCTTCCCAAACCTGGTTGTTGCCATTCAAGACCGAGGTCTTTGGATCTCTACCCATGCGTGCGGTGCCCATTTCGTGGATACCTTGGCCAAAAGTATAGCCATTGTCATAGGTCTTCACATTCGTGAATCCAGCTACTTCGAGCATTTCTGCTGCATCGTTCATCATGTCTACGCGCATCTTCTCCTCGTTGTCCTTGATTTCCGCATTCATGACGAGGGCTTCCATGCCCCACTTGTCTTTTACCGTATCGCTAAACTTGATCAAGTTGTCGTGGTACGGAAGGATTTCACCAAAGGCGGTGATGCCCATAGACCATGGTCCCGGTTCGCTAAGCGCGTCTTTCATCGGGCCTCCTAGCCCTAGTTCGGCCACATCGCGGCTCCAGCCACTGCGGCTGGCTCCTCCTTGGTAGCCAAAGCCACGGATATAATCGCGCTTGTCTCCATTCACGTTGCGGAAGCGTGGGATATAAAGTCCTGTTGGGCGCTTGCCAAAATAATACTTGTCATCAAATCCATCATAGGTGCCGCTGGCGCCCAAGCGGAAGTGGTGGTCCATCACGTTATGACCCAACTCTCCTGAACTTGATCCCAATCCTCCAGGCCAAATGTCTGTTGCGGTTCGCATCAAGATGGATGTGGAATTGAAGGTGGAGGCACAGAGGAAGATGATTTTTGCGGAAAACTCCATCGTCTGGTTTGTTTCTCCGTCGATGATCTCTACGCCGGTTGCCTTTTGGCTGTCTTTGTCGTAGATGAGACGACGTACAATCGACCAAGGGCGTAGGGTGAGCTTGCCAGTAGCCATGGCTGCAGGAAGCGTGGAGGCTTGGGTACTGAAGTAGCCACCAAAAGGACAGCCTAGGGAACACTTGTTGCGGTATTGGCAACCTGGGCGACCAGGAAGTGGCTGCGTAATGTTGGCAGGTCTACCAATGGTCCAGGTTCTTGCTCCTTTGTAATGGTCTTTGATTTTTGCAGCACCAGCTTCTTCCACACAGTTCATAGGCATGGGTGGCTGAAACTCGCCGTCAGGAAGGACAGCTAGGCCGTCTTTGGAGCCCGATACGCCGATAAATTTTTCCACGTAGCTGTACCAAGGAGCAATATCTTCGTAGCGAATCGGCCAATCGACGGCAATGCCATCTTTGGCGTTTGCCTCAAAGTCCATAGGAGACCAGCGGTAGGATTGGCGACCCCAAAGGAGGGATCTACCGCCAACTTGGTAGCCTCTAAACCAGGTGAATGGTTTTTCTTCTACATAAGGAGAATCGCTCTCGTGTGCCCACCAGTCCAAGTTGAGCTCGTTGAGCACGTAGTCTCTCTTGAGGCTAGGGTGGTTAGTTAGGTGCTCCTGGGTTCTGCGACCTCTGTGAGGCACTTCCCAAGGGGCTAAAGTTGCCGATTTATAATCCTTTACGTGCTCGACATTTGGGCCTCTCTCTAGGAGCAGCACACGCAGCCCCTTTTCGGTCAGCTCTTTTGCGGCCCATCCGCCGCTAATTCCTGACCCAACTACGATTGCGTCATACGCTTCATTTGCCATAATAATGGTATAGGTTTAATTGTTATTAGACATCACAAACCTGCACGGCATGACCCAGTGCAGCAATTTTATCTTCTCCCTTGGGGATAAATTCATGGGAGACATAGCCCTTAAATCCGGTAGCCACAATGGCTTCCATGATCGGTGGGTAGTTAATTTCTTGGTGCTCATCCAGATCGTTTCTTCCTGGATTTCCAGCGGTATGGTAATGACCGAAGTACTGGTGGCTGTTACGAATGGTGCGAATGATGTCGCCCTCATCGATTTGCATGTGGTAAATATCGAAAAGCAGTTTGAAGTTTTCGCTTCCAATACGCTTGCAGAGTTCGATGCCCCAGGCAGATTTGTCACACATATAATCTTTGTGATCTACGCGGCTGTTGAGGAGTTCC
>JBIIFN010000247.1:0-2902 GCA_044237325.1 Algoriphagus sp. | reverse complement strand
TATCTTTGGGCGTCTGCTCCCGACCCCAGCTGCGACCCTCACGCCATGCAACCACTCACACAACAAATCAAAAAAGTCGGTCTCAACCTACTGCTCATCGCAGGTATCTCGGTGACACTGGGTTTCCTGTTTTTAAAGGTATACCTTCCTTTGTACACCAACCATGGTGAGACGGTAACCGTACCTGACCTTTCTGGACTGACCTACACCGAAGCCATCACTGTTCTAGAGGCTTCATCCTTGCAGTACGAGGTATCGCCTGACTCAGGTTACAGCACCGATCACCCAGCCCTTGGCATATTGAAACAGCTCCCTGCTGCCGCATTACTCGTTAAAAAAGACAGAAAAATCTTTCTTACACTTAACGCACGCAATCCACCTATTCTCAAAATGCCGAGTTTGATCAATATGCCCCTTAAAAACGTGCAGGAGATTCTTGCCAATATTGGGCTAAAGCGAGGAGACATCATCTACGTACCAGATATTGGCATCAACGTAGTCTTGGAGCAGCGTTTCCAAGGGAGTACAATTCAAGAAGGTGTGGAGATTCCCAAAGGATCCAAAATTGACCTTGTGGTAGGTGATGGCATGGGCAATCAGCTCTTTGTGGTCCCTAATTTTGTGGGAATGGATGAAGAAGAGGCAGAGTTTCTAGCCTTAGGATCTGGCCTACGCATAGGACAAAAGAACTATGAGAAAACCGATGCTGTCGCACCAGGCAAGGTGTACAATCAAAGCCCTGCTGCAGGGACCGAAGTAAAGACAGGTGACCTCATTGACCTTTGGCTCTCTAAGAATTAAGTCGTGAGGGGAATTCCAACTTTTCGCATTCTCCTTCTTTTGGCCTTGCTCCTGCAAGGAAGTAGTGGATATGCGCAATTTGTGGAATTTGGCCCCATACACCGTGATTTTCAGAAAGAGACCGGTGTCTTCCAAGAACAGACAAGACAAGCTAGCAGTGCTTCCCTCCCTTTCTGGGATGACTTTTCGAAGGGCATCAACCCAAGTAAATGGCTAGTAACTGGAGCCTCCTACACCGAAACGATTGGCAACAGTCCACCCTCATTGGGCATGGTGCTATTTAATGGTGTCGACGAGAAAGGCCGCCAATACTCCCTCCAAGAAAAAGACCAAGGCGAAAGCGACTACCTCAGCAGTAAGACCATCGACCTAAGCTTAATTCCCACAGCAAAAAAAGCTAGCCTTTACCTAAGCTTCCACTGGCAAGCGGGAGGAAAAGCCGAGGCCCCCGATGCCAACGATCGACTAAGCCTACAAATCTATCTAGCGGATGGTACCTGGCAGACCCTATGGGAAAAACGTGGCGGAGAAGGCCTGGACCGCAACCGCTTTTTTCAAGAAATCATCCAGATCAAGCCGGAATGGCAGCATGCCAACTTCCAGTTTCGCTTCTTCTCCAACGGCAGACAGAGCGGTCCTTTTGATGCTTGGCTTCTGGACTATATCTACCTCAATACAGGCCGCAGCGCCACAGACCTAAGTTATCCTGACCGCGCGCTAACCATTCCCACTGCCCTACGCCTTAATGGCTTCGGCGCCTATCCTTGGGAGCTACTGGCCAAAAACCAGACCGGCAAGTGGAGCACGTTGAAAAGTGAATTTCAAAACCTTGAAAACCGCTTCAAAGCCATGGAATATTCCATGACACTCCGAGACAGCAGCGGTACCACCCTCCTAGCGGTCAATGCAAATACCCCGTTCAACCCTGTCCCGCGTGCCTTGGAACGAAGATCTATCCTAAGCCGAACCTTCACCGAAATTACGCTGCCAACTGGACCAAGTGACCTCTTTGCAGAAACCTCCCTCATCACAGGGGACGGACTATTGACCGAGGTAGGACCTGCCGACACCATACGCTATACTCAAGTGGATTTTAGAGACAACGACCGTGTAAGCACCCGTTTTCCACTGAGGGATTACTTTGCCTACGATCAAGGTGTAGCAGACTATGCCGCTGGCATCAACCAGCGCTCAGGTCAATTGGCCATAGCCTACCAGACGCCCGAGCCTGTATTTTTGAAAGGAATCTCCATTGACTTTACCAATGCCAAGCAGGTCAACCAAGTTCTTGACCTCGTCGTTTGGTCGGACCTCAGCAAGGCCCCTATCTACAGCAAGGAAGTAGTAATCACAGAAAAAAAAGAAGGCCAAGCCTTGTATTATTTTCCCCTAGAATCACCTATTACCGTGACAGGCACCTTCTACGTTGGCTTTACCCAGTTTACCAACGAGTTTCTCCACGTAGGCCTTGACAAAAGCAATGATGCCGGCAACCGTATCCACTACAATGTAGGAGGTGGCTGGGTGCAAAACACCGAAGTTAAAGGGGCACTTATGATCCGACCACACGTCACCAAAGAAGGAACGCTGCCTGAATCGAGCTTCCGTATCTATCCCAACCCAGCCGTGTCTGACGTCTTTGTAGAAGGTGAGTTTAGCTCACTGCGGGTGGTCGATGCGTACGGAAGGGAGATTCAAGTGCCCCGTGTGCGACAAGATGCTGGAGAAATGCTTAATTTTAGGGATCAGAAACCAGGCCTGTACCTTATCTATGTCTATAGCAGCCTAGGACCAAGATCATTTCGAATATTAGTAACAAAATAATATGGAAGACATTAGCGTAAGCGAACTGAAAGAACGACTAGAAAAAGGAGAGAAATTTCACTTTATAGATGTGCGTGAAGAGTGGGAATACGAGGAAGACAATCTCGGTGCCGACAACATTCCTCTAGGAGAACTTGACCACCAGCTCAGCAATTTGGAGCGATTCAAATACGAGGAGATAGTCGTTCACTGCCGTTCCGGAGCACGCAGTGCCAATGCCAAAAAATACATGGAGACCAAGGGGTTCCACAAGGTAAGAAACGTGATTGGGGGCATA
>JBIIFN010000246.1:0-2907 GCA_044237325.1 Algoriphagus sp. | reverse complement strand
GAATAAAGAAAAGTATACAGGGGACTTCAAGGGCACCCCTATCAACATAAGCGGTAGTATACGTGATATCCACGTGCCTGCACATCGAATGCGTGAGTCGGCCCAGCTACTTCAGGACATGGGAGCCGTGGTGAGCCTAACCTTTTTTGAGGATGCAGCACATACCATACGCCCCGAAGAGTTGGCTGAGGTCAACCAAAAGATTTTCTTGTAAGGTTTCTTAGTTAAAAAATCCCTAGCCTTGGTTAGGGTATTTTTTTGTCCCAACACGGGTTCTTGATTTCTCACCTTGATCCCTTTCATTTTTAGGCAGCGTGCGATTTTTCAATAAGAATAGCTGATTTGGGAGCCCTTTTCTGGGTCAAGCTCAATTTGTGCGTAAACACCTATCTCCTGCTGTAGCTCCTCCACATGGCTGATGATGCCCACCACACGATTTTCATGCCTCAGTGCCTTGAGGGTTTCAAATACCACACGAAGGGAGTTTTTGTCCAGCGCCCCAAAGCCTTCATCCAGGAAGAAAAAGCTCTGATCTGCTTGGTTGAGCGCTTTTACTTTTTCTGCCAAGGCTAGCGCAAGGCATAAGGAGGCCTGGAAGGTTTGTCCTCCGGAAAGGGTTTTTAGCAGTCGTTTTTTACCGCCATTGAGGTAGTCGACCACCCAAAACGTATTGCTATCATCTATTTCAAGGCGCAGGCTATTTTTAGTCAAGGTCATAAAGCGCTTATTGGCCGTGTTACAGAGTTCGCGGAGGTAGATAGAACTTACATACTTAACAAACCCTTTGCCTGAAAAAAGCTTTTCTAGTTCTCTGAGGTGTGACTCTCGCGTCTCAACGGCCAGGAAGGCGGCTGTCAATTTTTCTTTCTCTTCCAGCTTTGCTGAAATTTCTTTGCATTGCTGTTCGAGCAGGGTTACTTGTGCTTGCAGCATTTTTTCTTGGGCCTGTGCAGCGGCAACTTCCTGTTGCAGTGTGGCAAAGGCTTCTGCCGAGTAGCTCTCCATTTCTTCTCCTTCAGCAGCGATTAGGGCTTGGATGCGTGTCTGTGTACTGACCACCTGTTGATCAAATTTCCGGAGTTCAGCGTCTGTTTTTTCTGCATCCAGGTCGTGTTGAAAAAGGCGGAGGAGTTGGTCGATATCAGCAAAGCCATGGGCTAACCGCTGTGTTTCAAACTCCTTTTTTGCGCTTGTGAAGCGGCTTTCGTTGGTGCGGACCAGCTCCTGGTAGTTTGCTAAGTCCGCCTCGTTTTTGGATTGGGCGATTTTCTTTTCTTGCAGGTGCTTTTGCAAGCCTACGAGTGAGGTGGCGGCTGCTTCAATGTTTTGCTCCACCGTGGTGATGGCCTTCAAAATGGCATCTGCAGTTTTTTCTAGGTACGGATCGCAGAATTCCTGGTCCTTGATCTCTTGCTTTTTTCCAGCTATTCGGGAGAGTAAGTCTTGGTTTGCAAGCTGAGCTTGCTGTAAGAGCTCCGCTTCTTTCTCTTTGGTATTCCTTTTGGTTGTCAAGGTTTTGCGAAGGGCCTGAAGTTGGTTTTGTAACCCTTCTGCCTTCTGATGCGCTTGGCTAAGTACACCAATGCGCTCAAGGAGCTGAGCTTCTCCTACTATCCCAAGGGGCTGTAATTTTTGTTCGATCGCTTCCTGCTGGGAGCGAAGCGACTGCTGTTCGGTAAGTTTTTCGAGCAGATTCTTTTTTCGATTGTCGCGTTGAATTTCTTCTCGTTCTTTTTGCTGCACAAAGTTTCGGATTTCATCCAAGAGTCCTACTGCTTGCTGCAGGCCTATTTCTGCCCGTTGCAGCGCATCAGTGGATTCTCCTGACTGAAGGGGTTGTGGATGTTCTGCCGAGCCACAAAGTGGACAGGGCAGGCCAGACTCCAAGAGGTGGGTATGCGCAGCTAAACCTTGCGTGCGGAGTAGGTTTTCCCGAAGGTTCTCCAGTTGCTTTACTTCTGATTTTTGGATCTCCAGCCATGCTTCTAGGCTTGTGGTCATGGAGGGAACTTTGTTGGTGAGCTGGGTTAGCAAAGAATCACTGTTGGCTAGCTGGGTCTCTTCTTCTTGAAGAATGAGCTTGAGCTCTTCAAGGCGCTTGTGTTGTGCCTGTAGTTGGAGCTGGCTGGTCTTGAGGTCCACCAACAAAGATGGGTCTGCATTGGGGAGCTGCGCTTGCGTTCCTTCTAGGTTAGTGATTTCTTGTTCCAGCGCTTGAATTTCCTTTGTTTGGCTTTCCAAAGAGGGGAGTAGAACATCCATCTCTTTTTGGTGCTGGGATTGATTGCTTGTCAAGGCTTGGATTTCCATCACCTTTTTCAAGTCACGGATTTTTGCTTCCCGCTGGGGGCGGAGCTCATTTACCTTTTGTAAATCCCCTTCCTCCTGCAGCAATTTCTCAATTTCCTCGGCAAAGGAACCCTTGAATCGTGTGCAGTCAGTGAGGCTGACCTTATATTTTTCCAAGTCTTTTTCCAGGTCCTGAATACGGTCATGGATGGGCCTTAGGTAGGTCTTCGCGTTTAAAAAATCCCGATACAGTTGCCTTTTTTCAGCCATTTCTGGTAGTTGTGCATTTAGGCGTTCCTGAAGTAGGCGGAGTTCTTGGAGTTCTAGGAAGGATTTGCGTGCTCCCTCCATCTTTTTTAAGGCGGCAGCAAGGCTTTCGAGTAGGCGATTAGCCTCTATTTTCTCTTGCGAAAGGAGAACAAATTCCTGTTCTTTTGCCTCTCGAAGTTCGCTGGAAATATCCTCTAACCCCTGTAATTGGGTGTCTAGCCGTATCTTCTGATCGCGGGTGGCCTTGAGTAAGCTCCCTGTTTGGGCGGAGAGATCAAACCTGTCCAAGCCAAAAAGCTGCTGCATCATTTCTGCACGTTCCAGTGGTTTTTGGTCGATAAACTCCCG
>JBIIFN010000078.1:0-10827 GCA_044237325.1 Algoriphagus sp. | reverse complement strand
CGAGAGGAACAATCTCCCCAGGGTTGAGCTGGTAATGTATCCCATGCACCCCGTAAGTAAATAGGTGACGTTCTCCCTTTTCTTGGCGGAAATTTGCCTTGATAAATTGCTGACGAATGTCAAATCGGTATTGGTACGCATTTAGGGGATTATCCTCTCCTTCTACTTCGAAGTCATAGGCGTCTTGACCTACGGAAAAAGTAGCCTCCAGCGCATCATTGAAGTAATGCGTCCAGGAAATGGCGGCATTCTGGTTGGAATAGCTGTATACTGTGTCGGGATCAAACTGGAAAGAATCCGTGCTCAGGTAACCCGAAACGCGAATGGCGTCGGTATCACTGATTCGGTGATCTACTGTACCGTTGAAGTCCGCAAAGGCAGCTCTACTTGCCCCCAAGTCTATGCGATCGGCTAAATAGTCGAGGAGCCAATCCGAGTAAGTGAGCCGTGCCCCTAGGATGAAGTTGGTGTTTTCCCCGATAGGCCCATCGAGGCTGAGGCGGCTAGTCATGGGGCCAATTCCCCCAGAGCCCCCAATTTTATCGGCACGCCCTTTTTTGGGGGTCACCTGTAGTACGGAAGAGAGCCTTCCCCCATAGCTTGCAGGAATTCCTGATTTATACAGTTCCACCCCCTGCACCATGTCTGAATTAATCGCAGAGAAAAATCCAAAAAGGTGAGAAGGATTGAAAAGGGTATGTTGATCCATCAAAATCAAATTCTGATCCGCCGTGCCGCCTCTAACATTGAAGCCAACGCTTGCCTCACCAGCGGTATTTACTCCCGGCATGGTCAAAAGCCCCTTGATGATATCCACCTCACCCATGACGGCGGGTAGCCTTCTCATTTCTTGAACTGAGAGGGATTGCACACCCATCTCTGGCCGCGACACATTGGTAAGTGCCCCAGATCGTACCACTACTTCGTTTAAGGAAAATACTCCTTCGCCAATGGCAAGCTCCAGGACAGCATCGCCTTGCACCTCCAGCAGGCGCTGCTCGGTATATCCTCCAATATTTTGAATAAACAAGGTCTGGTTACCTTTCGGAACTAGTAGCGAAAACTCACCTGCCTTGTTGGTGATCGTTTGCCGCATGGACTCTTTTTCATAGACAATCGCCCCCTCTATGGGCTGGCTATTTTCGAGGCTTTTAACGGTCCCTTTCAACTGCGCCTCTGTCCCAGGACCAGGCAATCCAATCCTATAACGCCTATTTCGAACAAATTCATCCTGAGCCCCTGAGGCACCCAAACTAGGCATAACGGCCGATTGGAAATAATTGGGCAGGAAGTCTGACGCAAACTTGCCTCCTCTGAAGATAAATACTTCGTTGGTGGATGAAATGGAAAATGCGAAGTCTGTTTTCAAAAACAGAACACCCAATACATCTTCGAGCTTATCTCCGTTGGCCTGCAAGTTGACCGTCAGATTGGCAAGATCCGCCTCCTTGAAAATAAAGCGGTAGGGTGTGTCTTTTTCGACCAACTCCGTAAATCGTTCGAAAGAAACGCCAGCAAAAAACCCAGTGATCCGTGAATTTTGCTGCTGAGCTTGCAGCGGGCTTATCGCCAAAAAGGCAACCCAAAAGACGATGCAACCAACTAAGTAGAAACTGCGCATCAGTTCAATCGGGGTTGTGTGACCAAAAACTGTAAAAACGCCTCTGGGGATCTCCCAAACTGTAGCCCCTTGCTTTTGAGCTCTTTTTTGAGTGCTTTGGCAGTGAGACCTAAGGCAGCAAATGCTTGCTTGGAGGAGTTAACAGGATAAAAAACTCCTTCCTTCCAGATAAAGTAATCTACTTTAGCCACGTACTCTTCGTCGAAGCGCGAAATCTCTCGAATGGACTTGGAGGTCTTGTACCTTTTGGCCAGCGCCAAGGCTTCCCCTTGAGCCAATACCTCGTAGATACCGTTGCCGTGATGGGTATAGGAGGCATTGCCGTCCAGGTACCGAAAGCGCTGCCCATTGCTCAGTGTGAAAGCATCTATTTTTTCTGGCTTTATGAGAATTTTCTGATTGAATACGGGGTGAAAAGTAACCAACTGATCACGAAACACATCGTAGACCAAAGGTACCTCAGGATAAGTAATGCCGTTGATGCGCAAGCTCCCCGCTTCAAACTGCCGGGAGAAATGGTAGGGGTCTCCTTTGATCAGCGAAGAAGGCTCCGCATATTGCCCCCCAGTGATGAGCTCTTGGAAATAGCGAATCTCTTCCTTATAGCTGGAAAGATAGGGCAGATCCGCCCCAGCCACTTGGGCGTGGGCCGTGTTGAACCCTAGAAAGAAGAAGGAAACCACTAAAAATAGTATTCTTCGCATCGTGAAAAATACGATTGAAAAGTGGGATAAGTTTTATTTATTCAAAATATGTTTGAAAGGACCACCACCCATTTAAACGGAAAATAAAGCCACTTGCATGAACAACAGAAGACAGGTACTCAAAACCCTAGCACTCGCCCCACTGGCGGCAGCCCTCCCCTCTTTGGCTAAAGCAAGTACAACAGACGCACAGAAGAAAACCCAGTTTAAGTTCTCCCTCAACACAAGTACTGTCCGTGGACAGCAGCTGTCACTACCCCAGCTGATTGAGCTGGCAGCACGGACAGGCTACGATGGGCTGGAACCCTGGATGATGGAAATCGAAGCCTACCTGAAGGAGGGGAAAAGCTTACTCTCCCTAAAGAAGTTGGCTAGCGACGCGGGCATACAACTTGTCAACGCCATCGGCTTCCCTAATTGGATGGCCCAAGAGGAGGAGAAAAGCAAGGGAGGCTTTGCACAAATGGAAAAAGAAATGGGGATTCTGGCCGACCTAGGCTGCACTCGGGTGGCCGCTCCTGCTATCGGAGCCACTGCACCCCTCGACCTCATGCTAGCAGGACAGCGTTACAAAAATCTGCTGGAGCTGGGTCGGAAAATGGGGGTCATGCCCCAGTTGGAGTTTTGGGGCGCATTTCCGGCCTTTTATCATTTGGGACAGGCCATGGCTGTGGCAGCGGCGGCAGACGATAAAGATGCCAAAATCCTCGCTGATGTCTACCACTTGTTTCGTGGAGGATCTGGATTTGAGGGGCTGCAATTGCTAGACGGGCAGGCAATCGATATTTTTCACCTCAACGACTTCCCCAAAGATATTCCTCGCGAGGCACAGCAGGACAAGGACCGGGTGTTCCCAGGTGATGGTGGCGCACCCCTGCAAGCGCTAGCAGATACACTATCGGCCAAGGGCGGAGAAGTGGTGCTGTCCTTAGAACTTTTCAACCCCAGCTACTATGCATTGGAAGCTGACTATGTCCTAAAAACAGGCCTAGAAAAGATGAAGCAATTTTTCCCCTAAAAAAGTAGTACGAGCCAGGGCAGACATGAAAGGAGCCTTGAAAAAATAAACTCTTTTACAGCACAAAGCCCACACGAATCAAGTAGGGCTCGCTATAGTACGCATTTCGATTGGAGTGCTTCAGGTTATAGAGAAAAGTAAAGTTGGCTCCACCACGAGCACCAAAAGGTGCAAAATACCCAGCCCCTATAAAAAAGGCATCTGTCCACCTACGTTGAAAATCGTCCTCAAAGGGATTGTATGCATTCCAATTGATGGACTCTACTTCCGAATAGGCAAAGATATTGGGAAGCACGTTGTACCGTGCAAAGGCCCTCCCACCAAAAGAGGATCCCGAAGCACCCTGAAAACTAAGGTCATTGTAGTACTGGTATGTGGCGCCTAGCCCCATGGAAAACTTGGGACTGAGCATCAGCCCAGCAAATGGGGAAACATCAATCAAGGTAACTGTACCAAACTGTAGACCTAAATTGCCTCCAAAATACCCGCGCTCCTTAAGAGAAAAGGTGGAGTCAGTATTGATTTCTCGTTGCGCAGAAGCACTTACCTGCAGACCGAGGAAAGCCAAAAAGAAAAGAAGGGTGAATTTATTTTTCGACCACCACATAGAGATCCTCTGTTGGCTTCTTCATGAGGTATTTTTCGCGGGCAAATTTCTCCAATAATTCCGGGTTACCCATGAGCTCCTTTCGTTCTTGCTGGATTTGCACCTTCTTCTCTTTGAAATAGTCCTTCTGCTCCTCCAAATCCCATAGCTGCTTCGTCAAATCAATCTGGACAGCAATACTGTTGGAATCAATAAAAATCATCCATAGGAGGAAGGAAAAGCTGGCCAACACGTAAAAATTGCCCGTGTATTTTATGAGTTTCTTCATGGGTAGGAACGAATGATAGCTAAGGTACAAAAATCATGCAAAAAAAAAGACAGTCCCGGAATTCCGAGACTGTCGATTCATCTTTTTCCAGGAGATTTATTTCAATCTGCCCTTAAATACGGCAGATTCGCCGAGCTGCTCCTCGATTCGAAGCAGCTGGTTGTACTTAGCCATACGGTCAGATCGGGAAGCTGAGCCCGTCTTGATTTGTCCGCAATTGACGGCTACCGCCAAATCCGCGATGGTAGAATCCTCTGTCTCCCCAGATCGGTGTGACATTACCGCTGTAAATCCAGCTTTATGTGCCATGCTGATGGCATTCAAGGTTTCGGTGAGCGTTCCAATCTGGTTTACCTTAACAAGAATGGAGTTGGCTGACTTCTCAGCAATACCACGCTTTAAGAAGTTAACGTTCGTTACAAACAAGTCATCACCAACCAACTGGATGGTATCACCAATCTTGGCAGTGAGCATAGCCCAACCTGCCCAATCTTCTTCAGCGCAACCGTCTTCGATGGAATCGATTGGATATTTTTCAGTAAGCTCGGCCAAGTAGGCTACTTGCTCTTCTCTTGACCTTACTTTTCCATTAGGACCTTCAAACTTAGAGTAATCGTACTTGCCGTCCTTATAAAACTCAGAAGCAGCACAATCCAACGCGATGGTGACGTCGTCGCCTGCACGGTATCCAGCTGTAGCAATTGCTTCCAAAATACACGCCAAAGCTTCTTCAGTACCTCCAGAGAAGTTAGGCGCAAAGCCTCCCTCATCTCCTACTGCAGTGCTGAGGTGTTTGTCATGCAAGATTTTCTTCAAGTTATGGAAGATCTCAGCACCCATACGAATGGCTTCAGAGAAACTTGATGCACCGATTGGGCGTACCATGAATTCTTGAAAGGCAATTGGCGCATCGGAGTGAGAGCCACCGTTGATGATATTGAGCATGGGAACAGGAAGGGTGTTGGCATTTACGCCACCGATGTAGCGGTAAAGCGGCTGTCCTGACTCCATGGCAGCAGCTTTGGCCACCGCTAGAGAAACCCCCAAGATGGCGTTTGCTCCTAAATTACTTTTGTTTGCAGTGCCGTCCAGCTCAATCATGATCTGGTCGATGGTATTTTGTTCAAAGACGTCCATACCCACCAATTCAGGCGCAATTACATCATTGACATTGGAAACTGCTTTCAAAACGCCTTTTCCCAGGTACTTGGTCTTGTCTCCATCACGGAGCTCCACGGCCTCATTTATTCCAGTTGAGGCACCGCTAGGTACCGCAGCTCTTCCAAAAGCACCGTTTTCAGTAACTACATCTACTTCAACGGTAGGATTTCCTCTTGAATCGAGGATTTGTCGGGCATGGATGGATTGAATCAACGTCATCGTTTTTATAGGTTTGTTTGCGTTAGTTAGAAGTAATTAAAGAGATAAAATCATCAAAAAGGTACCGCGAATCGTGTGGTCCTGGAGAGGATTCTGGATGGTATTGCACAGAAAAAGCCGGCTTATTCTTAAGCTTAATTCCTGCCACCGTACCGTCATTTAGGTGCACATGGGTGATGTCCACTTGCGAGCTTTTTTCGGCTTCTTCCCGCACCACGTTGAAGCCGTGATTTTGGGAAGTGATTTCACTTTTACCAGTGACCAAATTTTTGATCGGATGATTGAGACCACGGTGTCCGTGGTGCATTTTGTAGGTGGATATTCCTACCGCAGCAGCAAGAAGCTGATGTCCTAGGCAAATTCCAAATACGGGCTTACCTGTAGCGAGTATTTCACCGACGGTGGCCACAGCATAGTCCATGACCGCAGGGTCACCAGGGCCATTGGAAAGAAAATACCCTTGGGGCTTCCATGCCTCCATTTCTGCAAGGGAAGTTTTAGCGGGAAATACCTTACAGTAAACCCCTCTTACCGCCAAGTTTCTCAAAATATTTTTCTTAATGCCAAAATCGAGGCAAGCCACCTTGATGGGCGCTGCTTCATCCCCAAAAAAGTAAGGCGTCTGGGTACATACTTGGGAAGAAAGTTCCAAACCATTCATATCAGGCACCATGGCCAATTTGGCAGCAAGGCCTTCAATGTTTCCCTCAAACTCAGAGCTGATGATGGCATTCATAGCGCCTTTAGCGCGCAGGTGTCTAACTAGCTTGCGAGTATCGATGTCGGCAATCCCTGTGATGCTCGCTGCAACTAGGTAGTCCTGTAGCGACCCCGAAGCATCCAATCGTGAATACACCTCGGAAAAACTATTGACCACAATGCCGGCAACGCATGGCTTTTCGGATTCTACTTCCTCCGGATGAACACCATAATTACCAATATGGGAAGTGGTGGTAACTACAATCTGGCCAGTGTAAGATGGGTCGGTATAAATCTCCTGATAGCCCGTCATACCCGTATTGAAGCAGATTTCACCACCATTGGTACCGGGAGTCCCGATGAGCGTACCGTTGAATTGAGTTCCGTCCGCGAGGAGGAGGGTAGCTTTTTGTTTAATCATTTCTTTGAAAGTTGGCCAAAGTTAATAAATCTTGTGGAGCAAGGGATGTGGATAGGGTATAAAAAAAAGGATTGAACGACGTCCAATCCTTTTTATAATCAAGTTGTCTACAACTTATTTTTCTTCGTTGTCGCCTTCTGCAGATGCCTCAGGAGCAGCTGCCTCTTCTGGAGCTGTTTCTACTTCAGCAGCTGGAGTTTCCACCACCACTTCTGCATCAGCAGCTGGGGCTTCTACAACTACTTCAGCCGCTGGGGCTTCTTCCACTACTTCAGCAGCAGGAGCTGTAACTGGAGCAGCAGTGACAGCACCGGCAGATCTTCTAGATCTTCTGGTTGTCTTCTTCGCTGGCGCAGCATCTTTCAACATCAATTCGTTGAAATCAACTAGCTCGATGATACACATCTCTGCATTGTCTCCCAAACGGAAGCCAGTTTTGATGATTCGCGTGTATCCTCCTGGGCGAGTACCTACTTTCTCAATTACTTCACCGAAAAGGGCTTTGATGGCCTCTTTGCTCTTCAAGTAGGAGAAAGCGATTCTTCTGCTATGTGTGGAATCTTCTTTTGCTCTGGTTACCAGAGGCTCAACAAACTTCTTTAGTTCTTTCGCTTTGGCAAGCGTAGTAGATATACGCTTGTGAAGAAGTAGGGAAGCTCCCATATTGGAAAGCATTGCCTTTCTGTGGGAAGCAGTCCTACCAAGGTGGTTAAATTTCTTACCGTGTCTCATCGTTAATTATTCTTCATCAAGTTTGTACTTAGAAATGTCCATCCCGAAGATCAGACCTTTCTCTTGGATCAATTGCTCTAATTCGGCCAAAGATTTTTTACCGAAGTTTCTGAATTTCATCATGTCTGAAATTTCAAGACGAGCAAGATCGCCGAGAGTTCTCACGTCAGCAGCTTTTAAGCAATTAAAGGCACGAACAGAAAGGTCGAGGTCCCCTAGAGAGGTCTTAAGAAGCTTGCGCATGTGAAGGAATTCTTCATCGATAGGCTCTGGTTCTGCAACTCCAGTGGAGTCGAGTACCATGGTTTGGTCAGAGAAGAGCATGAAGTGCTGAATCAAGATCTTAGCAGACTCTTGTAGTGCTTTTTCAGGGTGGATAGATCCATCCGTGTGCACTTCAAGAATAAGTTTTTCAAAGTCAGTCTTCTGTTCTACTCGGGTATTTTCTACGCTATACTTTACGTTTTTGATAGGCGTAAAGATTGCGTCGATGGCTATTTGTCCAAAAACCTGATCTTTCGGCTTGGATTCTTCAGCAGGCAAATAACCTCTTCCTTTTTCGATGGTAAGCTCAATCTCGAAATTCTTGGATTGATCCATATGACAGATCACCAATTCGGGATTCAAGACTTCGAAGGAGGAAGTAAACTTAGCAATGTCCCCTGCTGTAAAAACAGACTGGTTTTTGAATTCAACGGTGATTTTTCCGTCAAATGCATCGTGCACTTTCTTGAAACGAACCTGCTTTAAATTCAAAATGATGTCGGTCACATCTTCTACTACGCCTTCCATGGTAGAGAATTCATGAACCACTCCAGGAAGTTTGATGGAAGTGATGGCGTATCCCTCCAAAGAAGAAAGCAATATTCTTCTAAGGGCGTTACCTATAGTAACTCCATAGCCTTTTTCAAGTGGTTTGAATGTGAATAAGCCATGAAAATCATCGGCTTTTTCCATTACCACTTTCTCGGGCATTTGAAATGCTAGTATGGACATATATTTCGTTCTGTTTTAGCTGAAAATAGTGAAATATTACTTAGAGTAAAGTTCGACAATAAGCTGAACCTTGATATTCTCTGGAATATCATCACGGCTTGGAGTACTGACGAATTTACCAGACAAAGAGGCATTATCCCATTCTAACCAGGAATACCTTGATGTCCCTCTGCCAGCCAAACTGTTGGTAATGGCTTCAAGAGACTTTGAACGCTCTCTTACCGAAACCACATCACCTGGCTTAAGCGTGTAAGATGGGATGTTTACCAATTCGCCGTTTACCAAGATGTGCTTGTGTGATACTAGCTGTCTTGCTCCACGACGTGTTGGAGAAATGCCCATGCGGTATACGGTGTTGTCCAAACGAGCTTCAAGAAGCTGGAGTAGGTTTTCACCTGTGATACCTGATTTTCTAGAAGCGATGTCAAACATCTTTGCAAATTGTCTTTCCAATACACCGTAGATGTATTTTGCTTTTTGCTTTTCGGAAAGCTGAATTGCATATTCAGACTGCTTCTTTCTTCTACCACGACCATGCATTCCTGGAGGGTAGTTTTTCTTTTGAAGTGCCTTGCTATGCCCTTCAATGTCTTCTCCAAATCTTCTGGAGACTTTTGATTTAGGACCTGTATATCTTGCCATGCTGTTGCTTATTTAAAGTTAAACTCTTCTACGCTTAGGTGGACGACATCCGTTGTGAGGCATAGGCGTCACGTCGATGATCGTCGTAACATCCAATCCTAAGTTTTGCAACGTTCTGATCGCTGATTCACGACCAGCGCCTGGACCTTTCACGAACACTTCGATCTTTCTCAAACCGAGTTCGTAAGCGACTTGACCGCAATTTTGTGCAGCCATCTGTGCAGCGTAGGGAGTATTCTTCTTTGATCCTCTGAAACCCATTTTACCGGCAGAAGCCCATGAGATCACTTGACCTGAAATATTGGTAATGGAGATAATGATGTTGTTGAAGGAGGCTTTGATGTGCGCCTGACCTACAGCTTCTACCTTTACTACTCGTTTTTTACCCTTTGCTTTATCGTTTCTTTTCTGAGCCATAATCTAAATCAGGTTTTATTTAGTTGCCTTCTTTTTGTTAGCAACAGTCTTGCGCTTACCCTTCCTTGTTCTGGCATTGTTCTTTGTGCCTTGACCACGTACGGGAAGTCCTTTTCTGTGTCTCAAACCTCTGTAACATCCGATATCCATCAGACGCTTGATGTTCAATTGGATCTCCGACTTCAACGCACCTTCAGTTCTGAATTCTTCAGCAATGATGGTACGAATCGCGGTAGATTCCTCATCGTTCCACTCTCCGGCTTTTTTTTCTAAAGAGATACCGGCTTTGCTTAGGATCGCTTTGGCCGAACTTCTTCCGATTCCGAAGATGTAAGTAAGTCCGATCTCGCCGCGCTTATTGTCTGGTATGTCTACACCTGCAATTCTAGCCATGATTAACCTTGTCTTTGTTTATACTTAGGATTTTTCTTATTGATGACGTAAAGCTTTCCATGTCTACGGATCACCTTGCAGTCAACACTTCTCTTTTTAATAGATGCCTTAACTTTCATATGCTTTTTGTTTTACTTTTCGGCCATATGTAATCTCGCTGAAAAAGAACTAATTCCCGAAGGACACCTCTTCTTGCTCGATTTCATGTCACTCTATTTATATCGATATACTATTCTGCCTTTTGATAAATCATAGGGAGACAATTCTAACTTGACCTTATCCCCAGGAAGAATTTTGATGTAATTCATCCGCATCTTTCCAGAAATATGAGCAATCAATTGATGTCCGTTTTCGAGTTCTACTTTGAACATCGCATTTGACAAAGCCTCAATGATGGTGCCGTCTTGCTCGATTGATGTTTGTTTGGCCATTTTAGAATGTAATGATCTCTTCTATGTATTTATGCGTTGTTAAAACTTCTGTTCTATCTTCAAATATCGCAATGGTATGCTCATAATGGGCTGAAGGTCTCCGGTCTGCAGTTCGGATCGTCCAACCATCCTTCTCCTGGACGATGTTTCGCGTACCAAGATTAATCATGGGCTCTATTGCAATCACCATTCCTTGCTTCAACAAGGGGCCACTGCCTTTCTTGCCATAATTAGGAACCTCGGGCGCTTCGTGTAGCTTTCGGCCTAGACCATGTCCGACTAATTCTCGAACAACAGTATATCCTTTGGCTTCAACAAACTTTTGGATCGCATGGCCGATGTCGCCCACACGGTTACCAAAAGTAGCCTGTTCAATTCCTAAGTAGAGTGAATCTCGGGTGGCTCTTAGTAATGCTAAGACAGAAGGGGGTACTTCACCTATAGGGTATGTATAAGCGGAATCGCTATGAAAACCTTGGTGAAAGACTCCACAATCTA
>JBIIFN010000245.1:0-2921 GCA_044237325.1 Algoriphagus sp. | reverse complement strand
CTTCTCTAATTGCCGTCAATCACTTCGACTTCTACTAAATCCCCGAAGCAGCTTATCCGCCTTTTGGGAGTGCAAAGATGGCATTTTTTCAAGCCACTACAAACTATTGTTAAGAATAAACTAGGGATCAGCCGTAAACCATTGAGTATGATCGATAAAAAAATAGGATTCGAACCACTTACTTAGGTCAACCACTCCAATTTTCCATTCTTAGTCAAAATCGAAGCCTAAATCAATCAATACCTAAAAGAAGGCAAGGGCGAGTGAAATCGGCGACCATGACTACGGGAACTGAAAACAAAACGGACAGAAACTTCATGCGAACCACCAGATCTGCCCAACTGAAAGGTTGAAATTGGGAAATCAAAGCTATACCCTACATCCAAGCCTGAGTCCAAACTAACTCCCAACATGGCCACCAAAGACTCGTGGTTGGGAAGCCCATACTTAGTAGGTAGCCCACGGTACCAAAGTCCCAAAGCCAACGGGTCGAAAAAAAACTCTGTTCCCAAGTCCAACTGGGAAAATTGCCCTTGTTGCTTGTAATTGAAGCCTACAGAAAATGAGCGCTCCTGGTCGGTATTGTTGACGTAATCGTTGATGTAGCCAGGAGCAAGATTGAATCGGTAACCGCCATGTAGGCCCAACTTTCGCGGGAGCCTGCTAGTACCATCCATTAAGTAACTGATTTCCGGTGTTAGTAAATGAGCTACCGATGCCCCAAGCCAGGCTCGCTTCCCATAGTATACCAGCCCCGCGTGGGCATCCACGGTTCGAACTACGCTTTCCCCCGCAAGTCCATTACCCGACAGATCCACCTGTCCCCTATCGATATCTAGCTGACTTCCCAATACTACCCTACCAAAAGAAGCGTCTCGAGAAATGAAGCTGCCCTGCATGCCTGCTTGAATATACTGATTGGCCGACAGCTGCAACCTGTAACTATAGGCTACACCAATCTCATTCCAAGTTGTCTCTGTAAAGGATTCGTTAGCCCCTTGGATGATGAGCCCAATTCCTGAATTGAATCGCTCACTGTAGTGATCGACATAGGCCGTGTATGCCACAAAGGTTTGGTCCAAGGCAGGCCATTGGTTTCTAAAATTGACTCCCACCCGCGTCATGCCGGTGCTGCCCACCAAAGCAGGATTGAGGTAGATGGGATTGGCGTAATACTGACTGTACTGCACGTCTTGTCCCCAGGAGAACCATGGAGTCAGGCACAAACAAAGTAGTAGCAGCTTTCTTTTCATCGAATCAACCTGAATTTACCGTTTGATTCTACTTTTTCTCCGTCAGTGGCCTTTCCTACCAAACTGTAAAAATAAAATCCAACCTCCTGGAGTACGCCATTGACCGTACCATCCCAGCCTCCATTTTTCAAATCTGAACTCCTGTAAATCAATTCCCCCCATTGGTTAAAAACAGAAAGCTCCATTTGCGCAATTCCTTTGTACTTTGGAACAAAGGTTTTATTTTCTCCTCTTGTAGGGGTAAATGCATTGGGTACCATCATCCGATAGCTCTTTGTAATGCTTACCTTCTGGGAAAAGCTATTTTTACAGCCGTAACGATCAACACCTACCAAAACCACCTCAAACTCTCCCTTTTTTCCAAAGGTATGGGTAGGATCTTTTTCAGCAGAGCTGGTTGCATCTCCAAAATCCCATTCCCAGGTAATCAGCCTATCCTCAGATAAATTAGTAAACTGAATCACATCGTCCGGAAAAATCCCTCCACCTGCATCGTCTTTGATACCTGAACCCAGTACCCCGAAATCAAAATTTACCGCCAAGGGTATCTCTTGAATGTATATTTCTACCGGAAATGGATCCGAGTAACAGGTAAATCCCTTAGGTTTTACTTGCAATTCAAATTGGCCAGAGGTGCTGACTTTCTTTAACTCTTCATTTTCCAAATCCAAGCCCTCCCCGACCAACCTGTAATCGTAACGTTGCGCATCAAATCCTGAAATAAAGCTGCCCACATCCAATGACTGTCCGATAAGACAGCCAACAATCGGTTTGCTTAATTGCAATTCTGGATAGGTAACCCACTTCACTTCTGTCTTATTGCTTATCGCAGGGCAACCTTTCCGGTTGTAGCCAATGACCTCATACACCCCAAGAGCATCTACAACCAATTCCTGGCTGTCAGCACCTGGAATCAACACCCCATCTTTCATCCATTCAAACCGGAAGTAGGCCTCATTCCCTTCACCTACCAAGGTGACAGCAGCACCCTCACAAATCACTACTTCATTCTGAGCTTCCACTGCCCCACTCACCTTTAAGGCAATGGGATCCGGAGACTCCTTAATGAGTAAGGTCATTGCATTGCCCTTGGATGTTTTTCCATAACTATCTGTGATGGTATAGTAGACCGTTACCTCTTGGTCAATAAAGGATTCGTTGGGAAGAAACGTAAAACCTCCTTCCTGGTCACTGGCTTGAAAAACACCTTGAGGAACTATCAAAACACGGTTTTGCTCCAAACAACGTGCTTGGGTACATAGATCCCCGCTCTCTTCTTCGATATCATCCAAGGAGGCATAAAACTGTAAGCAGCGAATGGAGCTATTTTCATTGGGAAGGAGAACCTCCTCATCTGTGATGTAAAATTGATTTAACTGCCCCGCACAAGAGGCCTTGTCGGTAAAATCCACGCCTTCTGGATCTTTCAGCGCATCGTCTGCTGCTACCTCAACAATCAAATTTCGGATTTCGTGAAAGTTGGTGGATCCTCCAGTTGATGCGGCAAACCCAATCTTTAAACTAGTCGGTGCCTGAAAAAAGTAAGGTCGCTCAAAAATGGTTACCATTCTTGGCTGGTTGGCTTGCGTAGTGACCTGCATGCGAAGCGTAAGAAAAAATCCAGGCCCACCTACATTGGGTTGTAATTCCAAAAACACTTTTCGGTAG
>JBIIFN010000244.1:0-2922 GCA_044237325.1 Algoriphagus sp. | reverse complement strand
CCACCGAGGTACTGTGCACGCAAGGCCTGCGTTTGGGTAGGTGTAGCCATCAAACTATATAACTTGAACACGGTACAGGTATCAGGATCTTTGGGTTCTTCCAAAGGAGTACTGTCCGTAATGATGGCATTTACGTTTTTCTTAAGTTCCTTCTCAGGTAAAAATACATCCAGGATATTTTGGTAGGATTTGCTCATCTTTTGCCCATCTGTACCTGGAATGGTCATCACATCGGCAGCAATTCTCGCCTCAGGTAGCGTCAAGATATCTTCTTCCATTACATGGTTGAAAGTACTTGCTAGGTCTCTAGCCATTTCAATGTGCTGCAATTGGTCCTTTCCAACGGGTACAAGGTCTGCCGAATACAATAAAATATCCGCAGCCATCAGCACAGGGTAGGTGAATAAGCCTGCATTTACATCCGCCAATCGGGACGATTTGTCCTTGAAGCTATGTGCATTGGCAAGCATGGGAAAGGGAGCGAAGCAGTTGAGGTACCAATTCAATTCTGCTACTTCAGGAATTCTGGATTGTCTGTAAAAAACGGTTTTTTCGATATCCAAACCGAAGGCCAACCAGGCTGCGGCTACCGCAAGTGTATTTTGCTTGCGTATGGCACCATCTTTTTGGCTGGTAAGTGAATGGAAATCCGCTATGAAGATGAAGGATTCTTCTTTGCTGTTTTGCTCAATCAATTGAATAGCAGGAACTATTGCTCCTAAAATATTTCCTAGGTGAGGTCTACCTGAGCTTTGAATTCCTGTTAATACTCTTGCCATTGGGTCAATTTTGACGCAAATTAACTAAATCAGGCTACATAACTGCCATATTTTTTTGTTACTTGCAGGTATGATTCGAATCACTTATAGCCTTTTTTTAGCGATTTTAGTCGTCTTTACTGCCTATGGGCAGTCTGGACCGTCGCCCAAACTCGTCTGGAAAGTAAATCGTATAGATCTTGGGACGCTGCTCGAGGAGCAGGGTAAGCAATCTGTAGCATTTGAATTTACGGTTAGCCAAGGCAGCTCTTTTTTTATCCAGGAGGTAACTCCAGACTGTGGATGTACGACAGTTTCCTTCTCAAAAGACACCCTTCAAGTGGGAAATTCGGGGAAGATAGAGGTAGAATTTGACCCGAGTTCTGCTGCAGGTTTTTTTTCCAAGCTCGTCGTTGTTCGTGGGGGTCAGGGGCAGGTACAAGACTCCTTGTATATTGAAGGTATCGCACTTCCTTATCCAGCCAATTTGGACCGTAACTATCCGGTGAAGCTCGGTTTTCTTGGCTTTCGAATGAAATCAGTCAACATGGGGGAAGTTTTTGACAACGAGCCCAAAGTTAAATTCCTGGAGTTTTTCAATTTTTCCAATACCACATTGGAAAAAAAGAACTTTACTTCAAAAAGCCCTTCCTACATACAAATAGAGCAGGTTCAGGGCCTTGTGCGTTCAAAGGAAAGAGGATTATTGAAAATAAGCTACCAAGCAAGTCTTCGTCCCGAGTTGGGCAGTGTCTCGGATAAGGTATCGATTGGTTGGGATAACGATCCAGCAGCAGCTATTGAGCTTGATATCCTTGCCGAGCTATTTGATTTTTTTGAGCCAATTCCCAAAAGCAAATTATCGGAAGTTCCTCAGCTCTATATAGCACAAAAAATAATTGACATTGGCATTATAAGCCCAGACTCAGTCGTAAAGAAGACGATTACGCTAGCGAATTTGGGTAAGAAGGAGTTGGAGATTCGAAAGATCCAGGGTAATTGTACTTGCCTTACCCTTGAACTGGCTAAATCAGTCTTAGCACCTGGCGAAAAACTAGACTTTAACCTGGTTTTTGATACTGCAGGAAGAAAGGGAATTGACCAGAGAAACATATACTTGTTTACTAACGATCCAGTCAACCCGGTTCAGCTGTTAGTGGTGAAGAGTAGGATAGAGTAAGTAGGAAGTTTTCAAGAAAGATATTGGCCCAAAGTAGTCATTAACAAACGGCGACAGCATGATTAAGAAGATTACGCAATGGAAGTGTGTAGCACGTTTATTTGTGTCAACTCTGCTTCTAAGTGGAGTGGCGATTCAGGCATCATTTTCACAAAAAATACCCTATGCAGGAGAGCGAATTATCCTCACTGTAGATGGCAATGAACACAGCAAGAACGACTGGGGTGCAACACCACTTTCTTTGGCGCTATTTGCCGCCTATGGATTGCAGGATCAAGTGATTGTATACTCCTTTAGTGGACATACTTGGGGTTCCAATAAGGTTTATCCAGGTTCAGACGCGCAGATGCGCGAGAGTGCATTTAAGGGGGCTGAGCTATTTGGCTTTAAAAAGACCATATTCGTTGAGGCGGTTAATTCACCCAATTTTGCCATCATTGAGATTGCCGAACAAATCAACAAGAGTTCGAATAAAAATCCACTCTTAATTCTTGTAGGTGGTTCGATGGAAATCATTGGCACTGCATTAAATGAGGCTGAATCCACCAAGTTGGCCCATGTACGCCTCTTGGCGCATTCAGACTGGGATGGCAAGCATGCCGATCAGCCGGAGGAATGGGAATCCCATAAAGGATGGACTTGGGATAAGATAAAGGAAAGCTTTGCAGGTAAAGGACTAAAAATGGAAATTCTACTTCAAGAAGAAGGTGAAGAAGAATTTACAGGATTAAAAGCACCAGAAGCGCAGTATGCATGGATCAAAAACTCTTCCATGAAAGACGAGAAACCCTTTCAAAAAGGGTCTTGGGATTGGTTGTATAGCCGTCTTGAAGCAGCAAGAGAGGGCGAAGAGATGAATCCCGCCGATGCTGGTTTGGTCCTGTACCTGCTTACTGGGAAACTAAAAATAACTCCTGAAGATATTCGTGAAGTTTTAGAAAATCCAGGAAAGTTAAATTTCAAATAGAAAGGAAAAAAAAATAG
>JBIIFN010000243.1:0-2924 GCA_044237325.1 Algoriphagus sp. | reverse complement strand
GTTTCTACCACAGATACCGAAGGAGAAAAAGACAATATCATCGACTTTATCGGGCATCCCGAACGCATCTTCCCTATTGGAAGGCTGGACAAAGACAGTGAAGGATTGATCCTGCTCACTAGCGAAGGCGACTTGGTCAACAAGATCCTACGCTCCAAGAACAACCACGAAAAAGAATACATTGTCACCGTCGACCGCCCCATCCATCCGGGCTTCGTTCACAAGATGAGCGCTGGTGTCCCCATCTTGGACACGGTCACTGCGCCCTGCACGGTAGAACTCATCTCCAAGTTCAAGTTTAGGATCATCCTCACACAGGGCCTAAACCGACAGATTCGTCGCATGTGCACACATCTCGGCTACACCGTCACCGCCCTGAAGCGTATCCGCATCATGCATATTCCCCTAGACCTGGCTGTGGGTAAGTGGAGAGACCTCAGTGAAAAAGAGCTGGCACAGCTCAGGATACTCATACAGGACAGTTCGAAAACGAGTTAAGGATTCTACTTCTCAAGATCCGGGGGCACTTTTGCGTCACCGATTCCGTCCAAAAGACAAAAAGATTTACGTACTTAGTTCCTTTACTTTTTGACTTCATTTTCACCCCACAATGCTATGCAGCTTTCCGACTTACGCCCTACGCCCACCGAACTCTTTGAACGGCAACTCCCAACAGCCTTGGCTTGGCGGAAGTCCTCTTTGGAGGAACGAACCGTTCGCCTAAAGAAATTGCTGCACTGGATTAACACCCACCAGGAGGACATTCGCGAAGCGCTCTTCAAAGACTTCAACAAGCCTGCCCCTGAGGTAGACCTCAACGAGATTTTTCCGGTGACCTCCGAAATCAAGCATTGCCTGAAAAACCTGAAGTCCTGGATGCGTCCTCAGCCCGTTTCTACGCCACTGCCTATGTTAGGCACTGCTGCCTTCCTGCTGTTTGAACCCAAGGGTCGGGCCTTATTGATCTCCCCTTGGAACTTTCCTTTTAACCTCGCACTAGGCCCTTTGGTCTCCGCCCTTGCTGCAGGCTGCACCGCCATCCTGAAGCCCTCAGAATATGCACCTCATACCTCCTTGCTGGTTCAAAATCTGGTCAGCGAGCTCTTTTCCCCCGAGGAGGTGGCCGTTTGCCTAGGAGAAAAAGAGGTTGCTTCTGAGCTTCTTGCGCTGCCTTTTGATCATATTTTCTTTACAGGCAGCCCTCAGGTGGGAAAAATAGTGATGAAAGCCGCTGCCCAGCACCTCAGTTCGGTGACCTTGGAGCTCGGCGGAAAATCCCCTGTGATCTTGGATGAAACAGCCGATTTAGTAGATGCTGCGCAAAAAATCATCTGGGGAAAATTTGTCAACTGTGGGCAGACCTGCATTGCGCCGGATTATGTGCTCGTGCCGGAAAGCAAAAAGGAAGCCTTTATCGCTCAGGCAAAAGCAACACTCCAGCGCTACTACGATCCCCAAGACGAAGGAATCGAACAGAGTCCAGACTATGCCCGATTGATTAATTCAGGTCATTTTTCTCGTATGAAATCATTCTTTGAAGATGCACGCGGGAAGGGGGCTATTGTGGAAGCAGGAGGAAATTGGAACCAAGAAACTCGGTATTTTTCACCCACAATCCTTTCGGCAATCACGGAAGAAATGGATGTATTTCAGGAGGAAATTTTTGGTCCAATTCTCCCAATAATTACCTACACGCACCTCAACGATGCCTTGACGTTGATCAATTCCCAACCCAAGCCCTTGGCCCTTTACTTCTTTGGTTCGGCAACAGACCGAGCTAAACGCGTGATGTCGGAAACAAGTTCGGGCAACATGGTCATCAACGATTGTGTGCTCCACTTCTTACATACCGAGCTCCCCTTCGGTGGAGTCAATAACAGCGGTATTGGCAAGGCGCACGGGAAGTATGGATTTTTGGCCTTCAGCAATGAAAAAGGGGTTTTGAAGCAACGAGTTGGCTTTACCAACGTGTCCCTGTTGCGCCCTCCATACGGGATACGGGTGAAAAAGCTAATTGCAACGATGATGAAGTGGTTTTAAGTCGTTGACAGACGACAGACCACGGTCTGCAGGCAGTCCACGGTCCGCAGCACATCAAACTACATTTCAAACATCTCCGTATCTAGTGACCAAAAATTAGAGGAGTTAAGGTTTAAAAATAAAATCTAGCTATTTAGTAACTAGCGTTTGGCTCAACAAAGAGCAAAAGAAAACCCCGCACTTTGGCGGGGTTACTCGTTGGGTCAGACTTGTTGAAGTCCCGTAGACTGGGCCATCTTTTTGATGGCTTTTACTACTTTTTCGGAAGGCTGCAGGCGAACCTGCTCCAAAAACTCTACCGTGCTCAGCAATTCAATGTATTCTTGCATCAAAGCGTCATCGCTGTGCAAGGCTTGCATTAAGAGTTCTTGTTCTACCTCCGACATTTCCCGATAGATGTATCGTATCAGGTCATTTGGGGTAAATGATTTTATCATAGGCGCTGTTTACTTGTTTCATTTTTTTTCGAATATGGTTGAGCGCATAGCGCATTCTACCCAAAGCTGTATTGATACTGACGCCAGTTTGTTCGGCGATTTCTTGGAAACTCATGTCTAAGTAATGCCGCATGATGACCACTTCCTTTTGTGCTTCTGGAAGTTCATCTAACAGTTTGCGCACCAAGTCCAGCGTCTCCTCTTTGATCCGAAGCTCTTCGGAAGATTGTTCCGCAAAGCGCATGGAATTAAGCAGATTGCTTCCATCCTCCAAGAGAATGGTGGGCTGTCTTTTTGCTTTTCTAAAATAATCGATGGCGAGGTTGTGCGCAATGCGCATCACCCAAGGCTGAAATTTTCCTTCTTCGTTGTATTTATCGGATTGTAAGGTGTGCACCACCTTGACAAATACATCTTGAAGTAAATCCTCCGCTACGTCTTGATCTT
>JBIIFN010000242.1:0-2928 GCA_044237325.1 Algoriphagus sp. | reverse complement strand
GACATGCTCAAAGGCACCATTCAAGCTACTAAGCCTCAGGTAATTCAGGCAAGTTTGTTCGAACAAAAAAGGAGGTCGATTGACCTCCTTTTTTTATTTATCTGCTTTTCCAAAGCTCCTTAAGCTGGTTGCCATTGACTAAGAGAACAAAGCGTGCAGGATTAGGAACTAGCACGATGCGTAGGTCTACTTTACCGAGTTGGTCCGACTCTACGGGTACCCCTTGAGCACCACTAACTTCGTAGGTCACGATACCCTTGGCATCTGCTTGCATTTCTTTATAGCGATTGGCTAAGTAAGCAGTAGGAAGAAGGACATCCGTGTCAGACTTGAGCTTGGTGTAAATTTTTTCCAATTCAGGCGCAAGCACTTCTTCGTATTCTTCGTTAAAGTCGTCCTCTAAGTCGTGTAGTTGCTCCTCCAAGTCGTCGTAATTTTCGTCACTGTACTCCAGTTGACTCAGTTGGTTTCTTTGCTGTACAATTTCTGTGAGCAGCTGATCTAACGTTTCCCAGTTCATGGACGATGTTATTGGTTGGTTTGAATTGCAAATATGGGAATTATCCTAAAATTACTTGTGGAATGAAAGTCAACTATTCACTTACAAGCAGGATTTTTCCATTTCTTCCCGGTTCAGCATAGGCAGCCAAAGCCGCTTTAAACTCAGCTAGCGGATAGGTGCCAGCTACATCCACTTTAGAATCTTGCTGCATCAAAAACCCAAAGACACGTTGAAAGGCCTTCATTCGTTGTTCATGTGATAGCTCTTCAATCCAAGTGCTCAGCCAGAAACCTTCAATACTTAGATTTTTGAAGATCAACAAACCCGAGTTGATAGGCATGTTATCCAAGGCAAGTGCACCGTAAACGAGCATTTTCCCTTTTTGCTTCAAGCAGGAAAGCGCCTTAGCTCCCAAGGTACCACCCACTGCATCAAATACAACATCCACCCCACCTTCGGTTTTTTCTAAGAGTACCTTGGCCAACTTCTCTACTTTGGTATTGATTACCAAGCTTGCTCCAAGGTCCATCAAGAGCGCTTTTTGTGCGTCATGTCGCACTGTGGCAGCTACCTTGATCCCTTTTGCCTTTGCCAATTGGATGGCAAATTTTCCAAAAGCAGAAGCTCCAGCAGTAAGCAGCAGCCACTGCCCTTCTTGCAAACCTGACTGTTCTATCATGCCATAAGCGGTCATGGGATTGACAAAAGCTTGGCAAGCGACTTCGTCCGGCATCTGAGAAGGGACCGGAATCACCAAGGCTGCAGGGACGCATATGTATTCTTTCCAAGTACCAATTGCTGTAAACATGACGCGCGTTCCCACGGGAACCTTGCCACTTTCGTCGGCAGTTTCTACGAGCCCACAGCCTTCAAATCCTGCACTGCTTGGTAGCTTTGGCGTAATGCCGTACATGCCACGGACAAACATGATGTCGGAAGGATTGATGTTTCTTGCGGTAACTTTAATCAGCACCTCATGAGGTTTGGGCTGAGGTACCTCACTCTCCTTTAAAAAGAGAACGTCTTCAGGATTACCAGGTTGCTCAAAAATAAGTTCTTTCATAAGAGGTAGTTTTCGATGAAAAGGATGAATTTCTTTAAAATTGCGGGGAAGCTCCCTTCCCCAATGGCTTTATTTTTCCTATCTTTTGCAGGAAATATAACCCAAAACGTATGGATTTGTCTTCAGTTTTTTCATTGGATGGAAAAGTCGCCCTTATCACAGGCGCAAGCAAAGGAATCGGATATTCCATTGCAGAGATTTTTGCTGCCGCAGGTGCAAAAGTAGTCATTAGTAGTAGAAAGCAAGAACTGCTCGATGAGCTTGCTTCACAACTCAAGTCAAAAGGATACGAGGTCACAGGCATCGCCTGCAATGTGGGCAATATGGAGGAACTTCCCCTTCTCGTTGAGAAAACGGTGGCCAAATATGGAGCCCTAGACATCCTCGTTAACAATGCAGCAAGTAACCCAGTGTTTGGACCGGTACATGAGACGAGCCTAGAAGCCTTTGACAAAATCATGAACGTGAATGTGAAGGCAGCCTTTGAATTGAGCCGCTTGTGCTACCCACACCTTCGCATCTCTTCCAATGCGTCTGTCATCAATATCTCTAGTATTGGAGGGCTTTCACCAGAACAAGGATTAGGAATTTATTCGGTATCCAAAGCTGCCTTGATTTCGCTTACTAAAGTATTTGCAAAGGAATGGGGTGATTCCAAAATCAGGGTAAATGCCATTTGTCCTGGGCTCATCCAAACCAAATTTTCAGAGGCACTCTGGTCCAATGAAAAAATCATGTCCATGATCCTAAAGCAACTGGCCATCAAACGTGCAGGCACTTCTGAAGAAATTGGAGCTATGGCCTTGTTCCTTGCTTCTTCTGCTTCCTCCTACAGCACAGGTGGCATATTTACTGCCGACGGTGGCTTTACCATTTGATTGTACACATGCAGGACACCCAACTTTTGTCTCCAGAAGCGCTTGCTAGCCTTTTGGATCAGTACCGTGAGTTTGTAAAAAAAGAACTCTTTCCCATTGACCTAGACGTTGTCAAAGGTCCATTCAAGTCATTTCTACCTCAACTAAAGACCTTACGTGAGCAGGCAAAGCAACTAGGGCTTTTTGCTCCTCACCTCGCAAAATCAGAAGGCGGGTTAGGATTAAACCTCGTTCAATTTGCGCAGGTTTCGGAGATTCTTGGCCAAAGCCCGATTGGGCACTACGTGTTTAACTGTGCAGCGCCTGATATTGGCAACATGGAATTGCTCCACCAGTTTGGATCAGCCGACCAAAAAGAACGCTACCTCGGCCCCCTACAACGTGGTGAAATCCGCTCTTGTTTTGCCATGACCGAGCCGCAACTTCCAGGGAGTAATCCCGTGCATATGGCCACCACGGCCAAGCGTAATGGTGAAGACTACCTG
>JBIIFN010000241.1:0-2942 GCA_044237325.1 Algoriphagus sp. | reverse complement strand
GCAGTTGGTCATAGCCCTCTTTTTGTGCTTGAAGCGCTGGGTAAAGCGATGCTGCATAGTTACCCGCCGCTTTGGCTTCTCCTGTACCTCCTTCACTGGCTCGCGTGTAGGTAGTTTCTACCTTGACTGAAACAGGCTTGGTGTAATAGGCACCTACCGGACATGTGAAAATCATGAATCGATAGCTTTCCGAAGGTTTTACACCAATATAATTGTCCATGGCAAACATGAAAGGGCGTATATACAAACTAGATCCCTTGGCTGAGGGAACCCAGTTTCGGTCGAGATCGAGAAGTGCGGAAAGTCCTTTCAAGAAAATAGCTTCAGGTAATTCGGGCATGCACATGCGTCTTGCAGAGGCATTTAGCCTTTTTGCGTTGGCATTGGCTCTAAATACAAGCACCTCACCGGCGTCATTTTTGTAGGCTTTCATTCCTTCAAAGATGGATTGCCCGTAATGTAGTGCGGCATTTGCCGGCGCTATTTCCATGGGGCCGTAGGGTTCAATCCGAAAATCTCCCCAGGCACCGTCGGTAAAGTCCGCTATAAACATGTGGTCTGAAACCACCTTACCGAAGACCAAATTTGAAAAGTCAATTTCAGGTAGTTTGGACTGCGCTATTTTTTTAACTGCAATGGAAAGCGAAGCGGACATAGGCGGGGTGGTTGGGGTGATGGTCGCGGAAACTGTTTCGCGACAAATAGCACTAATTCGGGTGATGGAGGCTTGTTTACAGCCTAGGTTTCCAGGTTACTTCCTCGATTTCAAGTTCTTGTGCCATTTTTCGCCCCAAGACAAAGAGAAAGTCGGAAAGTCGGTTAAGGTACTGAATAACCAATTCCGATACATGCTCTTCGGAGGCCAATTCTACCACAATTCGTTCAGATCGTCTGCAGACTGTTCGTGCAAGGTGACAGAAAGATACGGCGGTATGTCCACCAGGAAGAATAAATGCGGTGAGCATGGGGAGCTGTGCATCCATTTCATCCATTTCCCTTTCCAAAAGCGCTACATCTTCTGGATGGAGGTCTGGCTTTTTTACCTTGTCTTTTCCAGGCACGGTGGCAAGGTCGGCACCAATAGTAAAGAGGCGGTCTTGTATTTCTTTGAGCAGGGAAGCCCTGTGTGTATTTACCTCCTGGTCACGGAGCAGACCCAAGTAGGAGTTGAGTTCATCAATGGTTCCGTAAGCATCAATACGTAAATCTGACTTTGGTACCCTGACTCCTCCCAACAAGGAAGTGATCCCTTGATCTCCTGTTTTGGTATAGATTTTCATGTCAACCTCTTTTCAATTCCCTGCAAAAGTAATTCCCTAGTTTGATTTTGACTACGAGTCTTTAAACAAGTGCAGTAATCCCGCGTGTAGGGGATGGATTTACTTTGTCTGATTCTACCAAACCATCTCGCAAGCGCACAATGCGGTGTGCGTAATGTGCGATGTCGTCTTCGTGGGTAACCATGATAATGGTATTGCCTTTGGCATGTAGTTCGTGAAAAAGCTCCATGATGCCATAGGAGGTTTTTGAATCCAAGTTACCTGTAGGCTCATCTGCAAGGATGATGCTGGGGCTATTGACCAAGGCTCGTGCGATTGCTACACGCTGACGCTGTCCACCAGAAAGTTCGTTGGGGCGGTGTTTAGTTCTGTCGCCAAGACCCACATTTTCTAGCGCTTTGAAAGCAATTTCCTCTCTTTCCGATTTAGAATAGCCAGCATAGACTAGCGGCAAAGCTACGTTGTCCAAGCAAGTTGCTCGAGGAAGGAGGTTGAAGGTTTGAAAAACAAAGCCAATCTCTTTATTTCGGATGTCTGCAAGCTCGTTTTCACTCATGTCGCTTACGTCTTTACCCGCCAGCACATAGCTGCCAGAGGTAGGGGAGTCCAAGCACCCAATGATGTTCATCAACGTAGATTTTCCCGAGCCAGAAGGCCCCATGAAGGCTACATATTCGCCTTTGTCTACGGTAATGCTGACTGACTTCAATGCCTGAATGATTTCAGAACCCATCTTATAGGTTTTATTGATTTCGTGCGTTTCAATGACTTTGCTCATGGTGTGTGGGTATTTACTTAGTGGTTTAGCTTTTCTTTTGTACTGGCTGGTGGGATAAAAATACGTTAAAATCTCTCAATAGTTAGCACCTAGCAATTTTTCAATTTCTTCTTGGGATAGCCATTGGCTGAGTTCCTCTTGCGCCTCGATGGCGTAGTTGTCTAGTCCTAGTTCTCTCGCTGCCTTTATTTTCTTTACCCAGAGCAATGGATCTTTATTGAATTGACTGGCTGAATTGAGCAGTTCATAGGCGGCCAAGGGGTCCTTGGCTTGGGATGCTGCACTGAGAATCAGCGGAGTGAAGTAGGGATTAGCATTGAGGACTTCGGGTACTCCCAAAAACTGGGTAAAGGAGCGGAGGGAGTTTGCATTCGACCAATCGGGTTGGTTTAGAAAGGCAGTCAGGTCTTCCTCTCTAGTAACTTTCCCGCTTAGGGCAACACCCAATTCCTTGAGTTGGGAGGCACTCAAATCATGTCCCTTATGACTAAGTAGTCTGCTAGCAAGAGAAGTTTTGAGTTGGCCTGTAGGTAGTGTTTTCCATTGGCTAAAAAGGACCTGAGGCAGCTTTTCATTAAACTTACCCCAGATCGCCAAAATCATTTGTGGTGAATCACTTGCTCCGGTTGTGGGTTGAGCCACTGAATCTGCTGCCCAAGCCAGTAGGGCGAGGTGGATTTCTTTTTGGGCATTGAAGCCCTTCGCTTTGGAAAAGGCAAAATCCTTGGTAGCCTTTTCAAAGTCCAGCTGCTGGGCTTGAATCAGGCCCGTAAGATTGAGGTAGTAGGCTGCATCGCCCGGGTTTCTAAAGGCGAGGCCATTTAGATTTTTTACAGCATCACTAATTCTTCCCGCACCCAAACTTCTCAATACAGCTGTTTCTT
>JBIIFN010000079.1:0-10638 GCA_044237325.1 Algoriphagus sp. | reverse complement strand
AGGAGTAGGGCAATGCTTTCAGCTAGGTCACCGACAGCATTGTAGCACTCTTCAAAGAGCCAGTCAGGAATGCCTGCTTTTTCTTGGCACCAGCGGCGTAGCTGTGCGGTGCTCACCTGGCGTTTGGGTCGCCTGTGTGAAAAAATCGCCACAGCCCAAATGCTATCTTCCGGGGAGGCTTCCCTAAAAAACAGCTCCAAGGCTTCTAGTTTGTCGCCGGTTTTGTTGGATTGATCTAGTCGAGTGATCAGTTCTGCAAAGATTTTCATGGAAAAATAGGGTGAGGTGTAGACTTCACGCGCATATCTTGCGTGTTACACGAAGTGAATTGCCTATTTTTAGAAATCAGTTGAACCACTTGTCTTTGATCACGTTTAGTCTGAAAACTCTCTTCTTATGAAAAAGTTACTCCTTGCGCTGTCGGTTTCGTTTCTTTTTTGGTCTTGCTCGGAAACTTCCGAAAAAACGTATTCTGGAAAGAAGCTGGACGTGGCACTTTTTCAATCCAGTACCTACGACTACAAAGGTAATTTAGAAATCAGAGAGTTGGTCGATGGGAGTTTGGAATGGAACCTTCGTTTGGATGGGGCCAAGTCGTATTCGGCTGTTTCTTTTCCGGCGCATTTGCATTTTGGGAGCTATGATCAAGCTGATGCGCCTATTGCACAGGTACTGACGCCGGTATCTTCGCGAGATTTACAATCGGTAACCCTCCTGGGACCTTTATCCAATGGGGCGACACTCCGCTTCGATGACCTACGTCTTTTTGATGGGCATGTAAAAGTTCACTTGGCAGGCGAAGGTCCTGACTATGGTGTAATCTTGGTGGCAGGAAATATCGGTCCTAAAGCAAATGGGGAATTTGACCCGAATCAAGTGGCCGTCTGCGGGAAGTCATTTTAACAAAAAAGGGGCTAATCCAATTGGATTAGCCCCTTTTATTTTGCAATTCTCTTCCTTAGTTCAAAATCACTGGGAATGTGATGTCTAGATCGGTTTCTCCACCTGCCTGTGCAAAGTTTGCAAAGTTAGGGTTGCTTGCTCCAGCGAAGCTTTTGTTGAGGTCGTGACGAAGAACCACGCGCATGGTGCTATTATTCGTGCCTGTGGAAGAGGATACCGTCACATTATTTCTCAATCCTAGTGCGATGCCGCCAGCGTCGGCATATTGAATCGTGAAGATATTGCTATCGAAAACAGGGCCCAAGAAGAAAAATTGGTGCTCAGCAGCTTCTTCCAAGATTTCTTTAGTGATGTCTTCTTTTTCAATCTCGTTGGTAACCTCAATAGTCATCAGGTATTTTTTACCTTTTGTCAAGCTTACTGGCTGAATGGTGGGTGTCTTACCCACTTCGATTCCTTGAGGATCGCTTGCTTTGAAGCTAAGAACAGCACCTACTGGAGCATTTGATGCGTTTAATTCCTGAAATTTAAGCGTCACGTCTGTGATTACTTCACCATCATTTTCTTTTTCAGGATCTTCACTTTCGCAAGAGGCGAAACCAAATGCCAACACGGCTAGGAGGTACAGGGATACTTTTTTTAGGTTTTTCATGGTAGTAAAAGTTAGAATTGGTAATTAAATTTTAGTTGAAAATTTCGTCCCATATCGGCAGTGAAATACCGAAAGCGGTTCATGTATTCTTTGAATTCAGTGTTTAAGAGGTTGTTTACCTGCAAACTCATGCTGAGTTCGTTTTTTGCTAGATTTATTTTTTTAGCGTAGCCAACATTCAGCAGCGCATAGCCAGCAGGAGCGGGGGCTAGGTCAAAATCTGGTTCTCGGTTTTGTCTCGAAACCAACAGGTTGCTGACCGTAAGTCTATTGCTTTCTTTCTTTTCCTTGGCGCCAAAGCTGTAGGAGAGACCCCAATCCATCCTATCGGAGGGGATGAAGGGAAAGAAGCGCTCCGTTTCCATATTTTTTGCTCGGATGATGGATCCCTTGGCATAGCCATTGAACTGATCGGAAAAGGAGTACGTACCCGATACATCTAGACCATAGAATAGTGCATCGGCTTGCAAGTATTCGTAGACATTGAAAGTGCCTCGCAAGCTGACGAAGGTTTCACCAGTTGGGTTGAGGTAGATATAATCCCGAATCTGGTTGGCATAGCCTGTCAATTCTAGGGTACTACGTTTTCCTTCGAAAGTCAGTCCATTTACCCATTTAAGGGATTTTTCAGAGTCTAGGTTGGCATCCCCAAGTTCCACAGCAGCTGCACCGTGGTGAAGACCTTGGCTGAAGAGTTCATTGACATTGGGAGGTCTCCAGGCCGTGCCCAGGTTGGATGTGAAGGAAAGGCTTGGGCTAAGTTGGTAGAGGCCTCCAAAAAAGGCAGAGGCATTTTGGTAGGAGAGGTCGGCCTCCTGAAGTTCATTGCCGACGTAGCGGGCAGCAGTTACGGTGCGGTAGTCGAAGCGAAGTCCTCCCTCCAGTTCCAAAGGTCCTTTGAGGTATTTTTCCATCAGGAAGATTCCCCCATTAAACATGTCGTAGTTGGGAATGAGCGGGGTCACGCCTGTGCCAGGTACGTTGCTATTGGCTTGTTGGATGAGGTGAACACCCAGTGACCCGGTCCAGTTGGATTTGAGGTTATGATCCACAAATACCTCAAGTGTATTGGTGAATAATTCCAAATCCAGGCTAGGGCGTGCATTGCGATCTCCTCGTCGGCGATCGTATTCTTGGCGATGGTTGGCTTGGAACCCGTACTGAAAATTAAGTTTCCAGGAGGGGTTGAGGTGGTAGTGCGCCTTCACCTTGGCCAAGTGATGGGCTACCACTTGCTTTGGATTGTCTAGGCTGTAGGTAAACTCTGCTTGCGTGAAGGGAGCGCCGTTTTTGATGATTTGTTGGAGATCCGACAGGTTGCCTGTATGTGCATCTCGCAGGATACCGAGTTCGGTGGTGAAGTAGCTGTAATAGGCTTCGGTACCGAGCTTTGTGGAGCTATACCCTAGAGCGCCAGAGAAGCTGGTTTCAGACATGCCGGTATTGCCTTGGAAATAGTTTGGGGCTTGGATATTTCCTGCGCGTCTGCCCGAACCTTGGATTCTGTAGCCGAGACCGGCAATTTTTCCTGATCCTCCGGAATGAGTCACCGATACATTTCCTGCTCGACCGTTGCTGCTGCCCACAAGGTTAATTTCTGTGGATGATATTTTTGACGTAGGCAATGCGGCTGGATTAACCAAAATAACTCCTCCCATCGCTTCAGGGCCGAAGCGAACAGTTTCCGCACCTTTGATGACTGTGATTTCGTCAGCGAGAAAAGGATCTATTTCGGGAGCATGCTCTGCACCCCATTGCTGTCCTTCCAGGCGGATGCCGTTGTTGAGGATGAGAATTCTGTTGGAGTGCATGCCGTGAATGACCGGCTTGGAGATGGTATTTCCTGTTGAAAAGGTAGTGACTCCAGCCACGCGTTTGAGACTTTCGCCCAAACTTTCCCCACGGGACTGAAGCAAGGCCTCTCCGTAAAGGGATTGAACTGCGGTGGTAGTTTGAACTGACTCTCTATGTCCATGCACCTCTACGCCGCCTAGATCCACCGCTTCTTCATCCATAAAAAAGGTTTGGTTGCTACTGCCTGCGTTGAGGGTTAGCTGCTGCTTTATTTCCTTATGACCCAGGTATTGGATCTGTAGGATGTACTTGCCAGGACAGAGGTCACGTAGGATGAAGTTACCGTTGGCATCGGTACTTATTCCGGATTTTGATTCCAAAAGCCATACGTAAGCAGCCTCGATAGGCTGGTTATTTTCCCTATGGAGCACTCTCCCTCGTAGGACGAGGTCGCACTTTTGTGCGTGAAGGGCGCTATTTAGGGGGAGGATTAGCACAAGAAGCAAGATTGCTTTTTGAATCATAGTTGCAAAAGTAAAGGTTTGCTTAAAATTACCTAATCTTTTTGTAACAAAGTTGCAAATGATGACCAAAGGTAAAATTTATGGATGTACTGCCTGCTTAGTTGAGGGCTCTGGGTTAGGGCAAAAAAAAATCCAGCTGTAGGGCTGGATTTAAAATGATTTGGATGAGGAAGGTTTAGTTGCCTAGCCAGTTGCCCCAAGGTATGCGGCTCAAAATGAGTACCAAACCTACGGCATACAGCATGTAGATGCTTCTAAACTTTGCTTTTGATGTAGTCAACTTCTTAGCACGGATAAAGCCAACGCTGATCAAGACGATGGCGATAATATTGATGACCGGGTGCTCTAGAGCGGTAAGCCTTGCTGTAGCATCTGCCATGGCTCCGCCTCCAGTAAGTAGGGAAAAACCCAAGGGGCTTACAAAATATAAAATCAAGCCAACGAGGAGTTGCACGTGGCAAAGGATAAAGCCTACCAAGGCGATTTTTCTATCTCTTTCTTGAAATTCTCTTCCTGTAAGCGCTCCGATGAGCGTCCAAAAGATAACGATGACCAAAGCCAATAGAGCCAAGTAGGCCAATCCTGAATGTGCGTGTTGTAGTCCAGTATACATGGTGTGTTAGTTTGGGGGTGAAATTAGTACAATTACGTAGATTCTAATGGCATTTTGCGCAAAACTAGTCCACGTACAAGACCAAACCTTTCAAATACTCCGTTTCGGGGTGGAAGCAATTGATGGGGTGGTCTGCCGGTTGAGAGAGCTGGTGAAGGATTCGCACGTTGCGCTTACTTTCTAAGGCCGCTGCAGTGATGGTATTGGCAAAAAGCCGCTTATCGACCACTTGGCTACAGGAAAAGGTAAACAAAATTCCACCAGGCTTGATTTTTCTTAACGCCTCCGCATTGAGTCTTTTGTAGGCTTGCACGGCATTGTGTCGTGCTTTTAAACTTTTGGCGAAGGCGGGTGGATCCAATATGATGAGGTCGAAGTCATCGCCAATCTCACGGATGTATTTGACCACATCTGCAACTATGGACTCATGTTTGCCGGAAAAGCCAGCGTTGAGCGCCACATTTTCTTCCGTAAGGTCGATGGCTTTTTGAGAAATGTCTACCGAATGCACCTCGCTGGCGCCTTCCTGCAAGGCCAACACAGAAAATCCTCCCGAGTAGCAGAAGGTATTGAGAACCTTTTTGCCCTTGGCATAGCTGGCAACCAACTTTCTATTTTCCCGCTGGTCGATAAAAAAGCCTGTTTTTTGCCCCTTCTCCCAGTCGATTTTATAGGTTGCGCCGTATTCTTTCACCAAGTCGGTTTCGGCTTTTCCCCATACCCACTCGTTTCCGAGCGAGCTGTCTGTCTTGGGTAAGGTTTCGGCACTTTTATCATACACCCCCTTCAGTTCAGTCCCATAAACAGTCTTTAGCCCTTCAGCTATTTCGGCCACGTGCTGGTGCATGCCCAGGTTATGTGCTTGAATCACTGCCGTTCCATGGTAATAATCAATGATTAAGCCAGGCAAGCCATCGCCTTCACCGTGCACCAATCGGTAGACGGTGGTGTCCTGGTCGGCGAGTTGCAGGGAAGCCCGTACGGCATGGGCCGCAGTCAACTTTTCTACCCAAAAGGCAGCGTCTATGGAACGATCTTCAAAAGAAATGATACGCACCATGATGGACCCTTGTGCGAAGTGGCCGATGCCCAAGAAATCATTTTTGGAGGAATAAACAGCCACCAAATCTCCATTCTTCACCTCCTCTGTTCCTTTGGCAATGGCTCCAGAAAATACCCAATGGTGTTTTCTAAGGAGAGATACCTCCTTACCTTTTTGTAGTATAATTCTAGGATAATTCATCTGGGGTTACAGTTTTGGTTGGAAAAATCAGGCTGCCTATACCCATAGCCAGTCCACTCGCGAAAAGCCCAATAAGATGCGTTTCTTGATTGGGTAGAACTATTTCTGCAGCAAGATAGCCGCCCATTCCTACAAATAAGGCAAGAAAAGCACCTCCCGGGGAGGCTTTTTTCCAATACAAGCCAGCGGTAAGTGGAACAAAAAGGGATACCAACATTAAAATAGATGCTCCAGCTACAAGCTCGTAAATATCTGATTTCCAAGAGGCCATCGCTAAAGCTATGCCGGCTACCAGCACCACATTCGCTCGTAGTATCCATAAAAAATGGCTGTCTTTTAAATTTTTTCCAAAGTAGGGCCGAATCAAATTCTCAGAAATAATCGCAGCTGGGGCCAATAAACCTGAACTGGTGGTGCTCATGATAGCTGAGATCAAGGCTCCAAAAAAGAGTACTTGAATCGGAAGGTTGCTGTGCTGCAATACCATGGTTGGCAATAGCATTTGTTTATCAGCTAAATACAGCTCAGGGTAGAGGATTTTTGCTCCTAAGGCAATAAAAAGCGGCAACAATCCAAAAGTAAGGTAGAATATCCCTGCAAGATAAGTGGACTGAACGGCGACCTTCTCTGATTTGGAAGACATCACCCGTTGGTAAATATCCTGGGAAGGAATGCTACCCAAGCCTAGGATGATCCAGGCCCCAAAGTAAGTAGTCCATGCTGAAAAGTTAGGTTCGGGGAAAAACTGGAAACTTTCTGGTGGAGCTTTTTCAAAAATCACGCTTACCCCACCCGCTTGGTCTGCTACCAAGTAGGCTACGGCAAGTAAGCCCACCACGATTAGGGTAGTCTGCATAAAGTCGGTGATGGAGATGGCCCACATGCCTCCCAAGAAGGTATAAAAGACAACGATACCTGCTGAAATGACCATTCCCTCCATCAAGCTGAGCTCAGTTACCGCTCCTAAAACCAGGCTTAAGGCAATCAGCTGAGCAGCCACATAGCCAAAGTAGGCAGGAATCATGAAGATGGAGGCAAAAAAAGCCAGGCGTTCCCCAAAGATTTTCTTAAATACATCCCCAATGGTCAGCACATTCATGCGGTACATGGGGCGGAGGAAAAAAAGCCCAAATAAAATCAGGCATAGCGCCCCACCAAAAGGATCTTCAATCACGCCCAATAGGCCTTCTTCTAAGTACACTGAAGAGGCGCCAAAGATCGTTTCTGAGCCAAACCAGGTGGCAAAAAGGGCCGAGGCGGAAAGGAAGAGCGGTAACGATCGACCTGCAAGCACAAAGTCATTCGAATTTTTGACTAGCCGAGAAGACCAAGCTCCAATCGCAATGGTAATGGCTAGGTAAATAAGAATTGCAGTGAGCAACACGGGCCTTATTCTAGGTTTTAAACTTTACCGCCGTACATTTTTTCACGCAAGGCCTTGATTTCTGGGTTCATCAGGTAGTCGTCGTAAGGCATGCGTCGATCAATTGTCCCTGTAGGAGTAAACTCCACAATTCGGTTACAGGAAGACTGTACAAAGGTATGGTCATAGGAAGACATCAATACCGTGCCGTTGAATTCGATGATGGCGTTGTTGAAAGCGGTAATCGATTCCAAATCGAGGTGGTTGGTAGGTTCGTCCATGACCAAGAGGTTTGGGTTCTGCAGCATCATTTTGGATACCATGCAGCGAACTTTTTCCCCTCCAGAGAGAACGGAACACTTTTTAAGTGTTTCCTCACCTGTGAAAAGCATTCTTCCCAAAAAGGTGCGGACATAAGCTTCCTCCTGGTTTACAGAAAACTGACGTAACCAGTCGATTAGGTTGAGATCTGACTTGAAAAACTCGGAGTTATCGTTAGGCAGATAGGCCTTACTGATTGTTACTCCCCACTTCAGGCTTCCCTTTGTCGGCGCGGATTCTTCAACAATGGTTTGGAAAAATTTATTGACTGCCTGTTTGGTTTTGGAGATGAAAGCAATTTTGTCGCCTTTGTCGACCATCAGGTTGACGTCAGTAAAATAAGTAACGCCACCTTCCTTCAGCTCGAGATTTTCAGTCATGAAGATTTGGTCACCTGCTTCACGCTCTGGCTTGAAGATGATGCCAGGGTATTTTCTGCTGGAGGGCTCAATTTCATCCACATTGAGCTTTTCTAGCATTTTCTTTCGGGCGGTGGCTTGTCTAGACTTGGCGACGTTGGCAGAGAATCGGGCGATAAAATCCTGAAGATCTTTTCGCTTTTCATCCGCCTTTTTATTCTGGTCAGACCGTTGTTTCAAGGCCAGTTGAGAGGACTCGTACCAGAAGGTATAGTTACCAGAGAAGATTTTGACTTTTCCAAAGTCGATGTCGACCACGTGGGTAGAAACCGTGTCTAGGAAGTGTCTGTCGTGGGAAACGACGATTACCAAGTTTTTAAAATCCATCAAGAAGTCTTCTAGCCAGACGATGGTATCTGCGTCCAAGTCGTTGGTAGGTTCATCGAGAATCAAGATGTCCGGGTTACCAAAAAGCGCCTGCGCCAAGAGTACACGAACCTTCTGATTACCCGCCAAGTCTTTCATGAGGGTGTAGTGGATATCCTCAGAGATGCCAAGGCCAGAAAGGAGGGAAGCTGCGTCAGATTCGGCATTCCAGCCATCCATCTCGGCAAATTCGGATTCCAGTTCGGAAGCACGAAGGCCGTCCGCCTCTGAAAAATCTTCTTTTAAGTAGATATCGTCCTTTTCCTTCATGATGGCATACAACTTTTTGTGGCCCATCAAGACGGTTTTAAGTACGTCGATCTCGTCAAATTCAAAGTGATTTTGCTTCAACACCGCCATGCGCTGCCCTGGAGTGATGTTGACTCCACCAGAGGTTGAGTCCATGTCACCAGACAAAATCTTTAAAAAAGTGGACTTCCCAGCTCCATTGGCTCCGATGACACCATAGCAGTTGCCTGGCGTAAATTTGAGGCTTACCTCATCGAAAAGGGTTCTTTTTCCAAATTTGAGGGAGAGGTTATCTACTGAAATCATGTGTTTTTTCTAAATTTTGAGCGGGCAAAGATAGGAAAAAATAGCCTTTGGGACTGCCAGAATGTGTGCAATTCTCCTTATTTTTATCACCCATGGGGCAATGCTATGTCTTTTGCAACGCGTCTTCAATTTAAGCTCCCTTCAATGACCTCCTACTTTAGTTCCCATAGATGAGATTTCTTTACGCCTGCCTGTTATCATTTTTCCTATTCCTGGGTCTTGTACTACCTGCACAGGCACAGCTTTCTACTACTGGGAAAGAATTTTGGGTGGGATTTATGGAAAACAACCGAAGTCTTCCAAGTACCCCGGATTATGCTGTGCTGGTGATTACTGCTACAGAAGATGCTAAAGGTGTCATTGAGGTAGCTGGAACTTTAACTCCCTTCGATTTAAAAAAAGGGGAGCAGTTTATTTACAGGCAAGTGTCCTCTACAATAGATTTATTGCACAGATCCTCAGGCGTGGTAGAAAATTTAGGATTTTCAATTACCTCTTCTGGAGTTATCGCGGTGCATGCGTTCAACGAACGCTACCGTAGTGCAGATGGTACAGTAGTATTGCCTATCGGTGCATTAGGTAAAGACCATTACATCACCTCCCACTTTGAGGTCAATCCCTCCGCCAACCTAAACATCAATAACGAAAGTACGCTGCTCGTGGTGGCTACCGAAAACAACACACGCATCGAAATTACGCCTACCGAGAATACGATTTCCGGTCAATTGAAAGGGGTTCCTTATGAAATCACATTACAACGTGGCCTTAGCTACCAGCTGAAAGCTAGGGGAGACTTAACTGGTTCGCGTGTACGTGTAGTAGGGGATAATGCGGATGACTGCAAAAAAATTGCTGTGTTTGGTGGCAACAAGTGGGTGTCTGTTGGGGCTTGCGGGCAAGCAAACGATCACTTGTTTCAGCAGGCTTATCCAATCAATACTTGGGGTAGTTCTTTTGCACACATAGCACTAAAGGGGCGCTCCTCTGGCGAGTTAGTCAAGGTGCTTGCGGCTGAAGATGGTACTGAAGTACGCGTCAATGGCACCCTGCAAACTAGGGTGCTAAACAAAGGGGAGTGGATGCCTTTGGAATTTGGTCCAAATGAGTCTGGAAAAATTGATACCTCCAAACCAGCCTCTGTCACGGTCTTCTCAAAGAGTCAATCCTGTAACCAAATTGGAGATCCCCTGTATAACAATGGGGACCCTTTTATGATTACCTACAGCCCGACGGAGCAGCTGCTGACGGAACTCTCCTTTAATGCCATTAGCCTTCCTTCTATCACCAACCACTATGTTAACATTGTGGTCAAAGCAGGGGAGGAAAACCAAACGCGTCTGGATGGTGTACTGATTGGATCTAGCTTTCAATCCCTCCCTGGAGATGCAAACTTCAAGTTTGCGCGTATCGATATCACGCAAGGTGTACACACCCTAGCCAACCCTGCCGGATTTGCAGCGTATGTCTATGGCTTTGGGAACATAGAATCTTATGGATATGCTGCTGGTGCTGCCTTAAATAACTTGAATTTTGAAACCGAGCCAGACTATCCTTTTGAAGTGGTTGGAGAAAAAGTAGCCTGTCTCAATCAAGAAGGGACTTGGACTGTGAATCCAGAAAATCCTGATTTCACGTATTTTGTCTGGGATTTTGGTGATGGCACTCCCACTAAAATCGGAAAAAATGTAACCCACAAATATACAAAACCAGGAAAATACCAGATCGTAATTAGGGCCTCCTTGAGTCCTAATTCCTGTGACGAACAAGAGGAAATTACGTTTGAGGTAGAAGTACTTGAAACCAAAGTGGAGTTGGTTGGTTCCCAATCCGTCTGTCCCCTAGTAGAAGAGGTGATGTATCGGGTAAAAAACAAAGAAAACATCTC
>JBIIFN010000240.1:0-2964 GCA_044237325.1 Algoriphagus sp. | reverse complement strand
TACCGATTTGACATTCGTCAGCAATTTATCAAGGCAAATTTCCGCCAAGAAAAGGGAGAACGTCACCTATTTACTTACGGGGTGCATGGGATACATTACCAGCTCAACCCTGGGGAGATTGTTCCTTTCGGTTCAGCAAGTGGTGTGATTGCCGACAAGGTGGCTGCAGAGCGGGCCTTAGACTGGTCCATTTACTTTGGAGATGAATTTGAGATCAACGAACAGTGGGCAGTGAGCGGGGGGCTTCGGTACAACTTATACACGTACCTGGGACCACAGACGCTACCTATCTATGCAGCCGGAACACCCTTCCTGGCAGAAAACAGCATTGGCGAGCGCAGCTATGCCGCGGGGGAGCCGGTAAAAACCTACCATGGGCCAGAGTTTCGATTTTCGGGCCGCTATGCCTTGTCCAATGGATCTTCATTCAAGGCGGGTATAAACTCCATGCGTCAGAATATCCACTTGCTGAGCAATTCTTCCGTGATTACCCCCACGGATACCTGGAAGCTTAGTGATTCTTTTCTAAGTCCCCAGCGTGGGATTCAATATGCCTTGGGCTACTTTAAAAATGTGCAACAAGGAACCTATGAGCTTTCTGTGGAAGGCTACTACCGATCCATGCAGCAGCTGCTTGATTATCGATCGGGAGCAAACATCGTCTTGAATGACCGAATCGAGCAAGAGGTGCTGGTTACCCGTGGAAAAGCCTACGGTGTGGAACTGTACGCGAAAAAGACACAAGGAAAGCTCACAGGCTCCCTCGCTTACACCTACAGCCGCTCGCTGATGCAAACAGATCCGGACGAGCAAAAAGAGCAGATCAACCGCTCTGAATGGTATCCAAGCAATTTCGACCAGCCCCACAATGCCAATTTTGTAGGCAACTACGAATTCTCTAAAAGAATCAACATGACCTTGGCGGGTAAGTATAGCACGGGAAGGCCTGTTACCCTGCCTATTGCCAAGTTTGAGTACGGTGGCTCTGAGCGGGTCTATTTCTCCGACCGTAACTCTTTCCGAGTGCCGGACTATTTCCGTTTGGACCTATCGATCAATCTAGAAGGCAACCATAAAGTGGATAAGTTGGCGCATGCCTCTTGGTCCTTTGGCGTCTACAACCTGTTTGGGAGAAATAATGCCTATTCGGTGTACTTTGTGCCTGAAGGAGGAAAGTTGATGGGCTACCAACTAGCCATATTTGCTGAGCCTATCCCATTTGTTACCTATAATTTTAGATTCTAATGAGAAGCGTGCTACACCTTATGTTTCTTCTTATTGGAGCTTTGGCGAGCTGTCGTACTCCCTATGAGCCAGAGCTACCCGCTTCGTCACTGAAGGTGTTGGTGGTGGAGGGCTACTTGGACACGGAGGGACTGAAAAGCGAGCTGAAACTAAGCAGAACTACTCCACTAGCAGCATCTTCGACGTTTGACCCAGAAAGTGGTGCTAGAGTGGCGCTAAAAAGTACAGGAGGCCAAGTTTTTTCCCTTTCAGAGTCGAGTCCTGGGGTGTATATTTTTGAACGGAATGTAGACGAGAAGCAGACCTATACCCTGGAAATTGAGCTTCGCTCGGGGGAACGCTATGTATCGGAAGTTTTGCAGCCTATCCTTACGCCGGAAGTCATCGATGGGGGATTTAAGCGGGATGAAGAGGGTGTGGAGGTATATGTTTCTACGCAGGGCAATGCCAATGCAGATGACTTTCTTTGGACCTTTACTGAAACTTGGATTTACCGACCTAGAATACGAACGTCCTACATCTACGTGCCTGAGTTGAAAAATGTGAGAAACCGAACGGAGGCTGAGCAAAATTCCCTGTGCTTCAAGTCTGAGTCGAGCCCAGACATTCTGTTGGAAACTAGCTCTCGATTTAAGGACCAGCTGGTCTTTCAAAAGACGATCACTGAAATCCCGCAAGGTGACGAGCGCATCATGGAGCGCTATAGCATTCTCGTTTCTCAAAAAGGAATTGCCTCTAAAGACGTGGCTTTTTGGGAGGTGCTGAAGAAAAACACCGAAGATATCGGCTCCATTTTTAGCCCGCTACCTTCCTTGATTGGCGGGAATATCAAGAGCTTGGGCGGAGATAAATACCCCGTTATTGGACAAGTAAGTTTGGGTGTGGTCCGGCAGAAAAGAATCTACATTGACTTTACTGAGGTAATCCCTTGGAACTATATAGACCCGGCTTTTAATGACTGTGCAATCGAAGATGAAGCGGTTATGGCCAAGGATTACCAGACAATCTTCGGCAATGGAGCAGTGGTGCCCACGAGACCATTGATGGTGGGGACTACAATCGTTGGGTATTACCCCTCTTCGAAAAGATGCACCGATTGTAGCTTGTATGCATCTAAACTAAGGCCCGCCTTCTGGGTAGACAAATGACATGAGTAAGAGCAATACAGCGATGCAGCAGCGTAATCCCCAAAGCAAGGTCTTGCTACCTATGTTTTTCACCCTACTCCTCGCAGGGCTATTCACCCTTGCTGCCCATGGGCAAGCGCTACTTCCCAAGGAGCAGGTACGTATGCACACGCCAAAGACCTTGTATTTTTCGGGAGAGAAACTTTGGTTTGAGGCCAAGGTAATGCTAGGGGAGCAGCCTACCGCTTCCCAAGTGCTGTATGCTGAGTTAGTAGATCGGAACTCACTCTCCATTGTGCATGTCAAGGTGCCGCTTCAGGAGGGTCAGGCGTTAAATTTTATACAGCTTCCGGAGCAGATCCCTTCTGACCACTATCTTCTGCGAGTGTACACTCGCATCAGTCCCTACCTGGATGTAAATCAAGGCATCGCACAGCAGCTTGTGACGGTGATTAATCCAAGAATCCCTCCCAAAGTAGCCATGCAAGTTACTACTGGACGCATGAAGCAAGAGGTAGGCGTTAGCTACCGCAAAGGTGCTGCACTGGAGTTCCCATCTTCTGCTGGGTCTACCGCAGTGGGGATCGCATCG
>JBIIFN010000239.1:0-3024 GCA_044237325.1 Algoriphagus sp. | reverse complement strand
ATAACGGAAAGCTGTTGGGCTTTGACCTGTCTGTAGGTAGAAATCTCTCATGTAATAGTAGTGTACTGCTGCGATACCTGTGATGAGACCGGATACCAAGAGGGAAAGCTTCCACTTTCCGTCCACTGAATTTCTTTCTGCGAAGAAGAATACCGCAGAGGCAAACATTGCCATGTACCCAATGAAGAAGGTAATGGCTACTGGGTCTGAATTGATGAGCTTGTCTAGTCCGACAATCTCCGCCAATAGAGTGTAATTCATAGTTTTTTGGTTTTGGTTGATGTTAACTAACTTTTACAATAGCATAAGTTTACGGAAAAAAATTTGTTTAAAAAAAAATCAAAAAAAATAAACGAAAATAAACCAATCCCTGAAAATCAGGTATATAGGACGTTTTTAACTAAATAAAATTTTTTCTTTGAATATTAAAAAGTTCAATTTTTCAGAATATTATTCTGTTTTTAAAATCCTATTTTTTCGCTTTTTTGGCAGTAAACTCTTTGGTTTTGGGCCTTTAGAAATCACTTTTTTTTTATTAAATTGCGGCAAGTAATTCGACCAATACACCCTTAGCACAACTGCCCCAGTAAAGGGGATATTTCCAAACCCATGAGTGAAGAAAAACTAAGTAATCCAGAGGACTACGGCGCTGGTAATATTCAGGTATTAGAAGGCCTAGAAGCAGTTAGAAAGCGGCCTGCCATGTACATCGGTGATGTTGGGGTCAAAGGCCTTCACCACCTGATTTGGGAAGTGGTGGACAACTCCATCGACGAAGCCCTTGCAGGACATTGTGATACCATCAGTGTTACAGTGCACGAAGACAATTCCATCACCGTAGAGGATAACGGCCGAGGAATTCCCACGGACATGCACCCAACAGAAAAAAAATCCGCCCTTGAAGTAGTTTTGACTGTACTTCATGCGGGTGGTAAGTTTGATAAGGACACCTATAAAGTATCGGGAGGTCTGCACGGGGTTGGTGTATCTTGCGTGAACGCACTTTCTACCGACTTGAAAGCTACTGTTTACCGAAACGGAGTGATCACCGAACAAGCATTTAAGATAGGCGCGCCACAATATGCGGCAAGAGAAATAGGGAAAACCGACAAGCGCGGCACTACAATTCACTTCAAGCCCGACGACACCATATTTAATGTGACGGAGTACAAGTACGAGACGATCGCCAACCGTCTTCGCGAAATGTCCTTTTTGAACGCAGGTATCCGCATTCACCTCAAAGACCTTCGGGAAATAGAGGATGGGCTGCCTAAGTCTGACGAATTTTTCTCCGAAGGAGGTCTGGTAGAGTTTGTACAATATTTAGACTCCACCCGTGAGAAAATCATCGAATACCCGATATACATAGAGTCCCTCAATCAAGAGGTACCTGTACAGGTGGCGATGAATTATAATAGTTCCTACACGGAAAACGTAGTTTCCTACGTCAACACCATTAATACCTACGAGGGAGGTTCCCACGTCACAGGCTTCAGAAGAGCACTTACCCGTACGCTAAAAGCTTATGCGGATAAGTCTGGTATGCTAGACAAGTTGAAGTTGGAAGTGTCCGGTGATGACTTTAGAGAAGGGCTCACTGCGGTGATCTCCATCAAGGTGGCCGAACCGCAGTTTGAAGGGCAAACCAAAACCAAGCTTGGCAACTCTGACGTTGTCGGATTTGTGGACTCTGCAGTATCTGAAGTGCTTCAGGCATGGCTAGAGGAGCATCCTAGAGAAGCAAAAACCATCGTGGGCAAGGTGATTCTTGCAGCTCAAGCCCGACATGCGGCCCGAAAGGCCCGTGAAATGGTGCAGCGTAAAAATATCTTGGGTGGCGGTGGCCTTCCAGGCAAGTTGGCCGACTGTGCCAACTCTGATCCAACTGTTTGCGAATTGTACCTCGTCGAAGGAGACTCGGCAGGTGGATCTGCCAAGCAGGGAAGGGACCGTGATTTTCAAGCGATCTTGCCGCTAAAAGGAAAAATCCTTAACGTAGAAAAAGCCCACGAGCATAAAATCTACGATAACGACGAGATCAAGAACATTCTGACCGCCTTGGGCGTGAAGTTTGGCACCGTCAATGACGATAAGGAGCTTGATGACTCTCATCTTCGCTACCATAAGATCATCATCATGACGGATGCGGATATTGACGGTTCACACATCCGAACCCTCATTTTGACGCTTTTCTTCCGCTACATGCGCCCGCTCATCGAACGAGGCTATATATACATTGCGCTTCCTCCGTTGTACTTGTTAAAAAAAGGTAAGGACGAGCGCTACTGCTGGACTGAGGAGGAGCGAAAGAAGCTCATCTCGGAGATGGCCAAAGAAGGTAAAGAGGACAGCGTAGGCATACAGCGCTACAAGGGTCTCGGTGAAATGAACCCAGAGCAGCTCTGGTCTACCACCATGGATCCCAATACGCGTACGCTAAAGCAGGTGACCATCGAGTCCGCGTTGGCAGCCGACCACCTGTTCAGCATGCTGATGGGAGATGAAGTCGCTCCTAGAAGAGACTTTATAGAAAAGAATGCGAAGTACGCCAAAATTGACAGTTAAAAACTTGGGGGCCCTTTAGCCCCCTTTTTTTAACGCAAATTTGGTTTGAATGGAAGAATAGTGTGGGAGTAAAGCAGTAATACGATAACCTGTGAATTTATGAAACTTGCGGCAGCAGATAAGTACGAGTCGATTATCCAAAAGAGTGACCTCATCAGTAGGGACCTGAGCTGGGTCAAATTTAACGAGCGGGTTTTGGACCAGTCCAAGAAGTCTTTTCGTAGCATTTTTGAAAAGCTCAAATTCCTAGCCATCACCGCCTCCAACATGGACGAGTTTTTCATGATCCGCGTGGGCTCCCTTTACAACTACTTGGACTACGAGAAGGAGCGTATCGACTATGCCGGTCTTCGCGAGGAGCCGTTCAAAGAAAAGTTGATGAAAGACTGCCAGCGTTTTCACTCCGATCAGCAGCAGCATTTTATTCAAACCATCCTTCCAGAGCTACACGAGGAGGGG
>JBIIFN010000076.1:0-11222 GCA_044237325.1 Algoriphagus sp. | reverse complement strand
GGGAAAGGAAAATACAAAATTGATTGAGTTAACAAGTGTATCCGAGAATCAATATACGTTAACATTGATTTTGAGGCTTTTATGTTAGGAGATGTTTTATAATTTGAAATTCACAGGAAAGTTCATACGGGTAGCCACTGCTTTGCCGTCTTTGATTCCTGGTGACCAGGTACCAGACCGAGTGATCACGCGAACCGCCTCTTCGTCACAGCCATTGCCTATACCTTGTAGCACTTCGACTGCGTCTATCTTGCCTTCGGCTGTCACCACAAACGATAGCACAACCATGCCCTGTGTACCCGCTTCTCTAGCAGTTATTGGGTATTTTAAGTTTTCAAGAAGGTACCTGGTAAATCCTTTCATACCTTTTGGTGGAACAGGCAGTTCATCTACCGTATCCACTGTTGTTACTTGCGCCTGAACAGTAGCGGTAAAAGCTAGGGATAATCCCAGCGCAAGCGATAAAAAGGCAATTCGAAGAAAAGTTTTCATTTATACGACAAGGTTGATTCATCCAAAGAATAAAATTTGTCTCCTATTTTCAAAATGAAATGTCTTATGTGGAAGACTTGCCTACCTTTTCAAACAGATAAAACAATTCTGCGGCAATTTGACGAGAGCGTTCGCTGTACATTTTTTCCTCTAGGGGACTATCGTCAAAGGCTTTAGGGTCTTCAAAGCGGAGAGGAAATCGCTTTTCCGCTCCGGGAATAAAAGGACAATTGTCATCCGCATGATCGCAGGTCATCACCGCAGCAAATTCCTTATTGGCATTGAGTGCATCGTTATACACCTTAGAGAAGGTGATGATGGGCTCGGCATCTTCTCCCGGAAACACGAAATAAACCGGATTCTCCTCCCCTTTTTGTAACACCTTAAAACCATCTCGCTTGAGTGCAGCCACTGCCCGCTCATTGAAGGCAGTTACTTCAACACCACCTGAGTAGCAGGCCGCATCGATGCCGTAGTAGGCAGCGGCTGTTTGTGCCCAAACCTGCGAAAACTGGCTTCTACGGCTATTATGGGTACAAATGAAGTTGAGGCGAATCTCCTTTCCCTGCTTGATCTTAGCTAGCAGGTAGTCGGCCATCTCGTCCAAAAGCTGTAGGCGCTCGGTAGAGATGGCGGCAAAAGGAAGGTTGGCAATCGTTTCGGCAAGAGAAGGATAAAACAAAGGGGGCATTGGCAAAGAAGTTTGGGCTTAGCAGCAGCCAGAATTTGGGGTGCAAACACCCCCTCCAGCTACGGTAGATAGTCTTATTTTTGGCTTTTCGGTAGGGATACCACACTTGTCTTTTGCCAAGCAGTCGGTCTGCTTTGCAATCAGCTGAAAGCTACCTCCCTGAAACTCCAATCCGTAGCGACCTAAGGTATCTCCTTGGTATTCTACGTCTACTTCTAGGTCATCCAAGGCCAGCTTTCGCTCCGCGAGCTCGATGATGTCCATCAACTTGGAGGCGGCGAGTCGGTGATCTACGTCCCCATCTTCCCAGAGTTGAAAGTTGATCGCTGACTCCTGGCGGAGGGTGCCACCACAGTCAATATAGCGCTTGGACACCTGCCCTACTTCGGTAACGTGGAAGTGCGCTGGCACCTGGGTACCGTCAGGCAGCGTGAAGGATAGCTCGGTTATTCCAGCAAGTTCGGCTTTGATTTCAGAGAGTTTCATGGTCGTGTTTGGTTTAGTTTCACTTGGAACAAAGTTTTCAATTCATTTATTCGCAGCAGGCCGAGGTCTCCCCTGCAGTACTAAGCTGCGCAAAAAAGGAAGCAAAGTGCTGCTGTACCTGCTCCCAACGCTTGGTATCGAGGCAGTAGTTGACGGTCACCCCTTCGATGGTACCGCAGATCAAACCCAATTCCTTGAGTTCACGCAGGTGCTGGGATATCGTCGCCTGTGCCAAGCCCAGTTCTTGCACGAGCGTGCCGTTGATGCAGGTTTTGGTGCTGGCAAGGTATTGAAGTATCGCGATGCGTGCGGGATGCGCCAAGGCCTTGGCCAAGGTGGCCAATTCATTTTGCGAAGGTGTAAAGAGTGCTGTTTTGGTAGTTCCCATAATTCATCGTAATACTACGATTAATAGGAACGTATCCAAAGAAAAAAGGTTGAAAATCTTTCTGCTTAATTAATTGAATGGAATCACCACTGTGCGGGTCAGCACGGGCGATACAACAAAGTAGCCGAGCACTTCGGACTTACCTTGGACTACCTTGAGGTTGGTCTCGGGATTTTGCGGCGGTGGGCTAAACAATCCCCCATCGTTAAAAAGTAGGTTGACCAACTGACTGATATAGTCATAGGCATCTTTGTTGAGTCGGTAAAGTTCGAGCCGCACGCGGTCTTTTTGCTGGAAGGCATAGCCTAGTTCCAGACCTTCCTCAAAGACAGTTAGCCCAAAAGTATCGTCAAATAAAAGGTAATCCTCCCGTTGGTTTTTGAGTGTGTCGTTTTCAATGACCCGGATGCGGTAGTTGTTATTGTCTTCAAAAGGGATCTTACCATAGACTTTGAGGTAGTAGCCCTCTTCCCTAAATAACCGTTCTTTTTCATACGAAATACCTACGGAATCTACTATAGGTGGAGCGAGCATAAGCCCTTCTCCTTGAATCACTTGACCTCGCCAAGTTACCTGCAACTGGTACCGCTCACCGATGCGGGCACGTTCAGATGGATTGGGACGGTACGAGCGCGTAGCACTTAGGTAAGTAAACGCTATTTTTCTTCCCGTAGACAGCTCTTTGACAAACACCTCTGCATCCGTCACCAGCTCCTGGGCGAGGGTGTCATAATAATTTTTGGAGAGGGAGATCTTTACCTCATTGTAAATCCCCTGGTCTGTCCAGTAGGCTTCCACCACGGGAATACGGTCTTCTTTTTCACCCAAATCCAAAAACACCTCCTCTTGACAGGAGAAGAAAGCGAGGGAAACAAGTAGCAACATCCAGATTTTTCTCATCAGAATCGGTAGTTGTAGGTGATGGAGGGAAGAAAAGTAAACAGGTAAGTCATCACCACGCCAGGACGGGCAGATACGACCTCCCCATCCTCGGGACTATAGTTGACATCGTTATTATATACCACGCGAAAGTCGTAAGAGAAGGGATTTTTACGTCCATACAGGTTGTAAACACCAAAATTCCAGCTTCCCTTCCAGCGCCTTCCTGCATCGGGATTTTTCCAGGTAACGGAGGCGTCTAGGCGGTGGTAATCCGGAAATCTATCCTCATTTCGGTAGTTGGAATACAGCGGCACGGACTGGTTGTCCAGCACATAGGAGCCCACAGGAAACGAAACCGCCTGCCCCGTAGAATACACGAAAGTTAGCCCAGTAGACCAGGCAGCCGAAAACTCATGATTTAGCACAAGCGATAAGTCGTGGGGACGATCGAATCGAGGATTGTAGGGTTGATCCAAGCTGATGCCATCGATTTGTCTCCAGGCACGCGACCAGGTATAGCCCAGCCAGCCGGTCGTTTTTCCCTTGTTTTTCCGAAGGAGAAACTCAACTCCATAAGCCCAGCCTCGTCCCGAGAGCAGCTCTGTTTCTACCTTATCCGAAAACAATATCCGAGCTCCATTCCTTAAATCGATGACCTGCTGCAGGTCTTTGTAATAGCCTTCCACGGAAAACTCCCAGCGGTTTTGATCAAAATTTTTGAATGCTCCTACCGACACTTGGTCACTCTGTATGGGTTGGATGTACTTGCCTGCCAATACCCAACGGTCGATGGGTAGCCCTGCGGAGCTGTTGGAGGCAATCTGTACGTATTGAAAATTGCGGTTGTAAGCCAGCTTGAGCGAAAAATCAGGCTGCAGCAAATAGCGCAGCGATACTCGGGGTTCTAGCCCTTGGTAGGATTGCATTTGGTCCAAGCTGCCAAAAGAAATGGAGTCGATCGGCGCCACTTCCGGATCGGGCTGCTCCCCGGGGTACAGGTACTGCATTCCCTTTCCTAGCTGCGCATATAGGCCTTGCCGCAAGCCTAGCTCTGCACTTAGCTTGGGCGTAATCTCTTGACTCAGACCCACAAAAGCATTGGCCAAGGCGCCTTGCACCGCGGTGGTTTGTAAGCGGTTGATGGGATTGTTTGGAGATGGCCTGAGGTCATTCGGTGCAAAGTGGTATACCTGGGTATGAACGCCCCAGGAGAGCGTAATTTTGCTTGGAAGGATGCGTGTCCAAATCGCCTTCACACCTGATTCGGAGAGGGAGTTGGTCCAGTCAAAACCATTGTCCTGATTATCCAAGCCCACTTCGTAGCGGTAGCGTGAATGGTAGCCCTGTAGGTCAAAAAACGAACTATCGGAGTTTACCCTGTTCCAGTTGACTGCCGTCACCCAGTTGGTCCAGCCAAGGCCAAATTGCCCATCCAAACCAAGAAAGTCACTGCCTTGGTAGCTGCTCAGGGATAGCTTGTCTCGCTCGCCGAGGGCAAAAGCCAGCTTTCCGTTGAGGTCGTAGAAGTTGAGCGCATTGTTTCTCAAATTCGGGTCTGAAGCAAGCTTCAAAAAAACATCGGCATACGTACGTCGACCACTGAGGAGGAAGGTGGAATTTTTCCCCAGCAGGGGACCATGCAGCGTCAGTCGGGAGGAGATGGTACCGATCCCCCCTTCGCCATGAATCCGGTCGCTATCTCCCTCTCGGAGGGTCACGTCAATCAGTGCAGAGGCGCGGCCCCCAAAGGTTGCGGGCATATTACCCTTATACAAATCGACTTTTTTGATGCCATCGGGATTAAAGACGGAAAAGATGCCGAAGAAGTGGGCGGCATTGTATACTGGTGCTCCGTCTACTTGAACCAAATTTTGATCTGCTGAGCCCCCGCGAACAAACAAGCCCGTGGTGCCTTCCCCTGCTGACTTTACACCAGGAAGCAACTGAAGACTCCGAAGCAAGTCCACTTCACCAAAGAGTGCCGGGAGCGACTGTAGGGTTTCCATGGATAGGGTGGACTTGCCCATCTCCATGTTTTTCACCTGCTCATCGCCTCGTCGTTCTTGGATAAGCACCTCTTCGAGGGAAAAGTCGGAAGCCTGCAAGTAAAACTTCTGTTCCTTGTCTAGGTCACGGGCCTCGATCTGCCGAACAGAAGACGTATAGCCCAAATAGGAAAGCATGAGTTTGGCGGGTAGCTTGGGTGCTGCTAATCGAAAGTTGCCATCCACATCCGTGGTGGTACCCGACTGCACTGCTCCTTCCCAATACACAGATGCCCCTACGAGAGGGGAAAGGTTGCTGGCATCTAGCACCTGACCAAAAAGGTGCTTACCAGTTTGTGAAAAAGAAGGAATGGCCCACAATAGGAAGGCGCAACTAGCTAACGATTTAAAAAAAGACATCAGGGATGTGATACTTAGGATACCTACAACGAACGCGCAGGAAAATTTAATGTTTGTTAATTCTGCAACTCTTTTTGATAGCCAGAGCTTATTTCGGCACTTTCTGCTTTCAAAGTTAGGTTTATTTCCTAATTTCAGGCCATGATTTGGGCATACCCTGACCTAAAACTCACGCTACTCCTTGCTGGGATTTTTATCCTGCTGTACCTGCTATACCTAAGCAGGTTTTGGTCCATCAACCGAAAGTTGAAGGTGGAAAAGCAGCGACTGTTCACCAAGCTCCTGATTCGTTCCATCTATTTTATCCTTTTTTTGATTGCCTTTGCAGGACCGTCTATCGGAGATTCCCTCAAAGAAGTGAAGGAGGAGGGCAAAGATATCTTTCTTGCTGTGGACCTTTCCCAATCTATGGTGGCGACGGATATCGCCCCCAACAGGCTCCGTAGGATCCAGTTTGAACTCAAAGAACTTCTCAAATCCTTCCCCTCCGACCGAGTAGGATTGATCATCTTTTCAGCAGAGGCGTTCATGCAATTGCCCTTGACCTACGACCAGGCCGTGGCCAACCTCTACATCGATGGCCTTTCTATTGGATTGGTTCCCAGCCTTGGCACCGACCTGAGTACGCCACTCCGCATGGCTTTAGAGCGCTTCCAGGCGGACAAAAGCCAGGAGCAGAAGTCGCGCTCGGTGGTCTTGATCTCTGATGGTGAGCATTTTGGTGAGGACTTAGATGGCATCGCCGAAGAGTTGGTCGACGAGGGCATCAAGGTATTCACCATTGGCATCGGTACCGATGCAGGTGGGGAAATGCCTCGTGGCAATGGCCTTGTGCTTGACCCACAAACAGGAAAAGTAGCCTTGACACAACTCAATCGGGAACCCCTGCAGTACATCGCTGCAGAGACCGGAGGTCAATATTTTGAGATTTCGGACAAAACCCAAGAAATGGGTGGCCTGATCACTGCTATTGAAAACTTGGAAGGTGGCCTGGCCAATACCCGGGTGGTAGAGGCGAGCTCCAACAAGTACTTTTACTTCTTGCTCGCAGCCTTAGCCTTGGCTCTGCTTGACATGATTCTTCCAATCAAAACGATTAAAATCTAATGTCCTGGAAAGCGCTCTTTTTGGTGTTCTTGTTTTTGCCCGCCTCCTGGACGCGGGTGAGCCGCCTCAATGACGCTATCGATAGCGCTGCCCAGCGCTATGCTGAGACCAAGTATGTAGAATCCATTAAGGCCCACCGCCTGCTGCTGGACGAATTTCAGTTCGCCTCCTCAGGTTTGGATTTTGACCTCGGACTCTCCTACCAGTATGGTAAGCAACCCGAAGAAGCACTGTCTTTTTATGATAAAGCAGGACAAGCGAGTGATAAGATCTTGGCTTCCTTTGCCTACAACCAGTCTGGGGTACTCATTGGTAACAAAAAAGAATACCAAGCCGCGCTAAGCAAGTTCCAGACCGCTTTGATCAAGGACCCAACGAATGAAGTGGCTAGACATAACTACGAATTGCTTGCCCGTTGGATGAAGCGTGACGAGGAGCGGAAGAAGCAAAATGAAAATACTCCTGAACCTTCCGAGTTTGCCAAAAAGAAAAAAGCTGAGGCCGACCGCTTGGTGGAACAATTTAAGTTCAAAGAAGCGTTAACACTGATGGAGGATGCATTAGGCCAAGATCCTACCGTGGCTGCATTTGCCGAATTTGTACAAACACTAAAAGATGTTGTCGAAATCAATGAAAACTAAACTCACCTTTTGGATGCTCCTTGCCACCCTTCTTCTTGTTGGGCAGGCACCTGCACAGACTGCCGGGGAGTTTTTTAACCGTGCCGCCCGATCCTACGTCAAAACAGCCAAGGACCAAGCCCTCAAGGAAGTTAACGACGGGCTCAACAAGTACCCCAACGATGCCAAACTCAAAGCGCTAAAAGACAAGTTGACGCAGGAGCAAGAACAGGAGCAGCAGGAAAATTCACAAGAGCAACAGCAGCAGCAAAATCAGGAGAATCAGGAGCAAAAGGATTCGTCCAAGAAAGAAGATTCCTCTTCCCAGCAAAAAGAAGGCGAGCAAAGCAATGAAGACAAGGCCAAAGAAGGCCAAAAGGGTGAAAATCCATCCCAACAAAGTGAATCAGCGGGTGAAAATGCCAACGACCAGATGGATGCTAACCTCGCCGACCGCCAAAAAAAGATGGAGGCCATGCGTGAAAAGCTAAAGGGTATGAACCTTTCCCCCGAGCAGGCATCACAGATCCTCGAATCGCTCAATGCCGCAGAGCTCCGCTATATTCAAGACAATAAAAAGAAAGCTACCCAGCGCCCTAAAAAAGGGCTTCCAGACTGGTAGGTTTCCCCTCACTAAACCCATAATAACTTACCCATGCACAAGGAAGTATACATCGTAGCTGCAGTACGCACGGCACTAGGAAGTTTTGGCGGCAAACTCAGCGGCCTTTCTGCAACCGAGCTAGGTAGCACCGCTATCAAAGGTGCGCTAACCAAGTCAGGCGTACCCCTAGAAGCGATCGGTGAGGTATTTATGGGCAATGTACTCTCTGCCAACTTGGGCCAGGCTCCTGCCCGACAAGCTGCACTGGGTGCTGGCATCGGCTACCAAGTTCCTTGCACCACCATCAACAAAGTATGTGCCTCAGGCATGAAGGCCGTCATGCTTGGCGCACAGTCCATACAGTTGGGCACCAACGAGGTCGTCGTCGCTGGCGGCATGGAAAGCATGTCCAACGTGCCCTACTATGTTCCCAAGGCGCGCTTTGGCTACAAGTACGGTAACGCAGAGCTGACCGACGGACTGGTTCGCGATGGCCTTTTTGAAGTATATTATAAGTTTCCGATGGGCAACTGTGCCGATAATACCGCCAAGGAGATGAACATCAGCCGTGAGGAGCAAGATGCCTACGCCATCCAATCCTACCAGCGTGCTGCAGCAGCCTGGGATGCTGGACTTTTTGCCAACGAGATCACTCCCGTGGAACTTACTGGGAGAAAAGGAGAAACGATTTTGGTGAACGAGGACGAAGAATTCCGCAACGTGGTATTTGATAAGATCCCTTCCCTAAAGCCCGTATTTGACAAGAATGGCACCGTCACGGCTGCCAATGCCTCTACCATGAACGACGGGGCTTCTGCCCTCGTGCTAGCAAGCAAGGAAGCTGTGGAACGCTACGGACTCACCCCCATCGCCAAGATCAGGGGCTTTGCCGATGCGGCCACCGATCCATTATGGTTTACTACTGCTCCCGCTTTGGCCATCCCCAAGGCCTTGAAGCATGCCGGTGTTGGTGCCGATGAGGTATCCTTCTACGAGATCAACGAGGCCTTTGCTGCTGTGGCCCTCGCCAACCAGCGGGAGTTGAAGCTTTCTAACGATACCTTGAATGTGTTTGGTGGAGCGGTGGCTTTGGGTCATCCTCTCGGTGCTTCAGGAGCGCGGATCATCACAACGCTAGCCAACATCCTGCACCAAAAGTCCGGCGACATCGGCGTGGCAGGTATCTGCAACGGCGGCGGCGGCGCTTCAGCAATCGTGATTGAGAAGGTGTAAGGAGTAAATCATGCAAAAGCACTGAGCTTGCCTACTGCAGGAAGGCTTCCAGTTCTAGTAAGACTTTTTTCTCGCACAAGGCGCAGAGCCTGCCATCCGCAGGCAGGAAGCAAAGGAAGAGACTAGATTTTTTCAACAATAAATCCCTGAAGGGTATAACATCAAACAAGCTTTTTTTCGGACTTCCTGTGTGGAAGGCAGGCTTGACAGGTTCATGCGCTATATTTTTGAACGGCTAAATCGCACCTCAAACCCAGGCAAAGAAAAAAAGTGTTTACCTGCCTTAGGCTTTCTAGAAAGGGGAACACATAATTATTTTTATATATTTAAACTTTTTATTAACCGTATCAAAAATATTAATTAAAATAAAATGCAACTAATTAGCGCGTCCAAACAGCGTATAACCAAATTTTTGGTTGGATTAATCCCTATTCTACTATTTTCCTCAGGTCTAAAAGCACAGGAATTAGGATTAAAGAAAGAGGAACTCAGCTACCCACAGTTTTTGAAGTTTTATAATGTAATCAAATATGCGGGTGATGGTGGATCACAAATCCCACTAACGGACCTATTTGAAAGGTTGTCTGATTTGAGGATAACTGAAAATCAATCAGAAGAAGAGGCCTATAGCATTGAATTTTGGGGCCCCGATTACACTTCCTATGTGGAGGGAAAAACGCTAAAAATCAATACTAGTGATTATGTTACGTATTGCCTTAATCTCCTTGCCAGCTCGAAGCAACAGGAGCAAAAAGCAATGCAGGACCTGAGAGTCTACCTTACCGGAATAGAAAAGCAGACCTTAGAAAAGTCTATCTATTTTCAAAAACATGCCAAATGGGCGGAGGATAATGGTGTCGGCGGCCAATTCGATTACGTTTCTACCTTGCTAGAGGAGGTGATTCATGGGGTTTCCGGTATAAAAACTATAGAGCCGAGAATCATAAGAAACTTAATGTTGCTGTATGGAGAACGAGCTACATTACATCCAGAAAATACCACATTGATAGCTAGTCAATACCAGGAAGCAGTTTATAGCTACGGTATAGGGCAAATCCTAGCGGCGAATGGTCAAACAGATTTGGATGAATATGGACGTGGTACAGATGACTTTGTGGCCAGTATCTGGTTAACTCAAAAATTCAACGCATCCAATCCTAATCTCAAACTATTGGCAAACTCTTTGGCACGGAATTTTTCTGATTTCAGAAGAAGTACAGAAGATTTTTTGACCAATGCGCAGCAGACCCAACCAAGAGAAGGTGAATGGCAACCCGTAGAGGATTCCAATAGCCCAGAATATACCCAAATTCGGGACTACCGAAATTTCATTTCCTATGCACTCGTTAAAAAATTAGCTTCTGCAGGTGCTACTGAATTTGAATTGCCAGAGGACCTGAGCGATACTTATGCCAACCTGAAGTTTATCCGAGCACAGGATTACACCAACTTTCTATCCAACTACAATGAATTGGGAAAAGTGAAGAATGGAAGGTTTAAAGTGAGCTACAAAAACTGGGAAGAGGATTATTTAAATCCTGACCTACCCCCTTGTTTGGAGGATTTTTTATACGACAATGACATAACAAGTGACCGAGATGAAGAGATTGATTTCGAGTACTGGAGTTTGTTTGATTTTAGCCATCCCTTTGACTACCTAAAAGTTCTTCCAAATGAATATAGCGCACAAACCATAGTGCTAGAAATGGAACTGAAGGAAAACAAACTAGTAAGTAATTTCGCGAGTGAGCCCCTATCCAACTACAGCTATTGGGAGGAAAAATTCAAGGCGCTTCGGGCGACCAAAGAAAATCTTTCCTTAGACGTATTAAATGAGTTGAATGCGGTAGAAGAAAAAATTAAAGAATTTGAAACCAGCGTAGATCAATTTGTAGCGAGTTTCGAAAAAGTAATTCCCCTACTCTTCACGGAAGAAAAAGAGTTGATTAGTATGCTTGACGAAATTTCAAAAGGATTTGTAAGCATTGAAGGTAACAGCGATTTTACCAACTATGAAAGCAGGATGTTTAACTCTGTGCCTGTTTCTTTTTCAGAAATTGACTTTGCCCCTACGCATCCCTATGTGATCAGCCAACTGGAAAAATCTTCTGGTTACTTAAAAGTGATGGCCAATTACCTTAAAGCCAAAAATGAGGGCTATGTCCAGGCCACACAGAAGATTGCTGAAGAGGCCAAGGCTCCCTTTCAATTTTACTTAGATGAATACTACAAAGATCAAACAGGCGAAGAATTCGGATATGCTTCTCTTTTTGACTACGTAGATGATAACTTCAAATCATTCAGCTCCTCCAAG
>JBIIFN010000075.1:0-11245 GCA_044237325.1 Algoriphagus sp. | reverse complement strand
CAGAAGGAATCCTCACGCGCATGCTGCACCAAGACAATGCGCTAGAGGATGTAGCCATGGTGATTTTTGATGAGTTTCACGAGCGTAACCTCTTTTCTGAAGTTGGCCTAGCCCTCTGCCGTGAGGTACAGCAGGTGCTTCGTCCTGACCTCCGCTTGCTGTTGATGTCTGCCACCATTGACACAGAGCAGCTATCCAAACTGCTGGATGCTCCCGTGATCCAAAGTGAAGGAAGGCAGTATCCGGTGGAGGTTCGCTACCTAAACGACCTAGACACCTATGCCATTGGCGAAGATACCGCAAGGCAGCTCTTACCCTTGACCAAGGTGCATGCAGGAGACTTTTTGGTTTTCCTACCGGGCCAAGGCGATATCCGGAAAGCAGAGGAAATCCTAAAAAAGGCGCTTCCTTCCGATTTGATTGTACCCTTGTTTGGGCAGCTTTCCTTTTCCGAACAGCAACGAGCCATCCTACCTCACCCGGGTGGCAAACGTAAAATTGTGTTGGCTACCGACATTGCTGAAACCTCCCTCACCATCGAAGGCGTAACCGTCGTCATAGACTCGGGCTTTGCCAAGTCTAGCCGATTTGATGCCCGATCAGGACTTTCCAAGCTAGAATTACACCGAATTAGTAAAGATGCTGCCGATCAACGAAGTGGTCGAGCAGGCCGCTTGGCTCCCGGCCATTCCTATCGCCTGTGGAACAAAGCCATTCAGGGGCAGCTGGCGGATTTTCGTACGCCAGAACTGCTAGAAGCTGATTTGACAGGGTTGGTGCTAGACATGCAGGTATGGGGCAAACAAGACATTCGTAGTATGGCATGGCTAAGTCCTCCGCCACTTGGGGCTTTGGCACAAGCAGAAAAGGTGCTTGAATCGCTGGAGGCACTAGAGCAAGGGAAACTTACGGCACACGGCAAGGAAATCCACCGTATTCCCGTCCATCCCCGAATTGCGCACATGATGCTTTTTGCAAAAAAGTCGGAGCTACTTCCTTTGGCAACAGATATTGCTGCAGTATTAGAAGAAAAGGATCCCCTGCCACCGAATTCAGGCGTGGATTTAAACTTGCGCATAGAGGCATTACGACGGTTCAGAGAACGTGGCCTCGTGCAAGGTGGCATCAAAAAGATAGATAAGGTAGCGGCACAATACCGAAAGTTATTTTCGGTGGATCCAGACAATGGTCCCGTAGACCCCTGGTCTACAGGACTTCTACTGGCCTATGCCTACCCAGAGCGAATTGCTGCAGCACGACCAGGAAATAATGCGCAGTTTCAACTGGCAAATGGTAAAATAGCCCAGATTGGCCACAAGGATGATCTGGCACACGAATCTTGGTTGTCAGTGGCTGATGTAGACGCGCGTGAAGGCATGGGTAAAATCTGGTTAGCCGCTCCACTAAATCCAAAAGACCTTGCTCCTCTCCTCAAAACCAAGGAAGTGCTTACCTGGGATCGAAAAAAAGGGGGCTTACTTGCGCATAGCGAAATACGGATTGGCGCTATTTTGCTCGGTACGCGTCCTTTACCCAAGGTGGATCCTGCCAAAGCGAGCCAAGCGATAGTGGAAGCCATAGTTGATGAGGGACAGTTTTTGTTGGACTGGAATGAGCAGACAATGCTGCTTCTGGCTAGGATTAGTTCATTGAAAACCTGGTATCCATCGCAGGATTGGCCAGCCTGGACCGTAACAAGCTTATGCGAAAATGCATCGCAGTGGTTGGAACCTTACTTGATAGGCATCACCAGAAACGAGGATTTCAAAAAGTTGAATTTGAGTCAAATTCTGTATCAGAGTTTATCTTTTGACCAACAGCAACTCCTAGAACGACTTGCGCCAGCAGCCTTGACCGTGCCATCGGGCAGTCAAATCACCATCACCTACCAAGAAGATGGAAGTACTCCCCTGCTGTCCGTCAGGTTACAAGAATTATTTGGCTTGCTTGATACACCAAAAATAAATGAGGGTAAGGTATCGCTATTGATTGCCCTTCTCTCACCTGGATATAAACCCGTTCAACTTACCCAAGACTTGAAAAGCTTTTGGGCATCGGGCTATTTTGAAGTGAAAAAGGAACTAAAAAGACGCTATCCCAAGCACGAATGGCCTGAGGATCCGCTCAAAGCGGAAGCGGTACGAGGTGTGAAAAAGCGGTTTTAGGATTCGCCTCCTTCGGAAAACAAGTCTTTAAGCTCTGTAAACATGTTTTCCACCTCTTGTTTTTTCAAGACCACAGATCCCTCATCCTCTGGGTTGTGTAGGTAATGATTCCAATGCTTCTCCGCCTTACGGATGGTGCGTGGCGTGATGTCAAACTCTACGCCATCCAAGTAGTCCTTGGCAAGTGTGGAGGCTTTGAAATTTCCAAAGAGGTACACACGGAAGACATCTACAAAGCGTTCGCTGAGGTCAAACTCTTCTAGAATTTGCACAAATACCCCTTGGTTGTTTTTGTTTTTCTTATCGAAAATAGTCTCGAACACTGCATCAAGCGATTCTTCGTTCCATTGCGTCTTGGACAATGCCAGGCAGGCTAGGTAGGCAACTTCCCAGGCATCTCCTCTCACCAAGGTAATGAGCAAGTCTTTGGTTTCTTCGTCGGCTAATGCACCTAGCTTTTCAGCAAAGTGGTAAGCTTCAGATTCTTTTGGATCGCACATCCGATTCAGGACCTTTTGTATTTCTTCCTGCATATATTTTCGATTTATTTGCGCAAAGATAGCCAAGCAACTGGTTTAATTATGAAAATTCCCAACGCTCAACTACTCTCTTTGGATCAAGTAACGCAAGTGCTTGCGCAGGCGGATGCCGAAGGCTGGGGTATTAGTTATTTGCCTCAAAAGCATCAATTGCTGATCGAGCGGGGGTCTGATTGGTTGGCCAAACTTTTCCTGCCTTGGACCTGCTCTTGGGATACCGCAGAGGGAATCATGACTAATCCCGACGCGCACTTTAGCCTGGTGTTGGTGCGGGCAGGCCAAGCAGCTGTAGGCTATTTTCACCAAGGACAGCTGATTGATCACAAGGTCTTCCGTGCCTACATGGTACGTCAGAAGCAAGGAAAATCTCAGTTTAAGTACCTGAAAACTAAAGGTAAATCTAGGGCAGGATCACGTATTAGATTAGCTGAAACGCTCCTGTTTTTTAACGAGATCAATGAACGACTCCGTACCTATGATACCCAATATCCCATTGATTTCTGGGGGCTAAGTATTGGCAAAACCCTCTGGCCTTTGCTTTTTGATGCGGAGGTTGCACCACCGTTTACCTCCAAAACTCCCCAACTAATCGAACTCCCGTACCATGTAGCCCAAGCTTCCTTTGAGGAAGTGCAAGAGATTGGTAAGCGGATAAATCAATACCATCTATTACGATCTGAACTTGGAAGCAAAGCTCTCGGGATGCAAGGCAGTCCGTCTGCCGAGGAGGAAACGGAGGATTGGTGAATTGGACCTTGATTTTTCTCAAAAAAATACCTTCAGCTGCTATAATAGGCTGAAGGTATAGTGGTAATTAACTAGTTGGTAAAAGACTTATTTTCCTTTTTCAGGAAAGCTTAGCGATAGCAAGTTGATGGTTTCGTGCGCCACTCTGATGTTGAATTCGTATGCCAAACTTTTATAGTTTATCAAGTCCACAATGGTACCGATAAAGCATAGGCCAACGGTGAGTAGGTATAACAGGCCCAGTCCAATTTGTCCCAGAATGAAGCGATGCAAGCCTGCAAATCCGAAGAATCCAAGTAAAGTTAATATCAAGATCATCTGTGGGTCTTTTCTTCGTGCTCGGTAAACTTGTGCGAATAAGGAAGCTTCTTCCTCATCCATACTTTTCATTAGTCCCTGGATATAACCCAGTTCCATACCCTCTAATTCAGGGAGGTGTCTCAATACATTAGCCATAGTGTGTGGTGTTTTTTACTTGTTTGCTGAGTGTCCAAATACGGTGAATGATCGCGGCATAAGCCAAGCCTGCCAAAGGATGTAGGGACCAAGATGCCCGAAATTCTCCTCGCGCAAGCAGGTTCATTGCCCGTCCTAGCCCACAACCAGGGCAGCCTTCTATCCCAAGCATGTCCAAAGGGCAGAGGCTAAAAGCCGCTGTATCGTAGGGTTGTATGCTGAATATGGCTGCAAGGGCTGCTATCCAGAGCAGAAGCTCTAGGGGAATACGTGCCAACCGTTGCTTGATTAAATTCATGTGATGCCATGAAACGAAAACAATGCCAAAGGTAAAAAGTGGCATTAGCGTGGATATAATGGTCTTCTTACAAAACCTCTGTCAATTTAGCGAACACCAGCCTGTACGATTATGGACGCTTTAATTCTGGAAGCTGCAAGCGAAGTACCCTTCCAAACTGCAGCTGCTGCTGACTTTCTAGGTTTTTCTTCAAGGCAGCATGACTTTTTTGACTACCAAAAGTTTTGTTGCCGGATAGCTTTAGCAGAAGCCCAACCAAATCTCCAGACAAAAACGTACTGCTTTTCAAATCCAAAGCCTTTGCTGCCTCTTTTCCCAGAAAGAACGCAAGGAGTTGATCCAATTGAGTGGTTAAAACAGGGTCTGGGATATTTTTCTTGTAAAAATTTAGCAGGGCCTGCACCAGTTTTTGACCAGCTTCAGAAGGTCGGAGTTGCCTCGTACGAATCAACTTGTCCAAGGCAAAAGCCTCTTTTGCTCGTGTAGGCCAGAAAGAGGTATCAACTCCCATGAGCTCCCCTATCCACTTCCAATACCCCAATACAGCGGCTTGCTCCTTTGCCGTTGGGCCCATTCCCATCTTGGTGAGTCCGCGAAGAACGATATAACTAAAGGCCAAGTTGGTGCCGAGCAAGTCTTCTTGGTTGATGGGCTGACCAAAGCTGGCGTCCCAGTCTTTTGCATGTTTGTGAATGAAGTAGCGGCTGTAGGCGTGGATGAGTCGCACTTTTGCGCAGCTGAGGTAAGCACCATCCTGGGTTGAGAAGGCGCCTGGGGCAAAAATGTCCAATACAAAGCCGGTGGTCTCCCCTAGCCGCTCCCCGATTTGATCTAAAATCCGATTGCTACGCACCAACACCTGCGCACCATCGGCAAAGGCATAGCAGTAAGGAAGCGAATAAAAGCCCAACATGGCCAAGTAGAGATCTCCCTTCCGCTCAAAAAACTCCTGAGCTCCGCGATGCTCCCCTTCAGAAAATTCTTTTTCTTTGTGCAGGTAATAGTTGAAATAGTTGCGTAGTGCGGGAGGAAAAGTATCCGGAAGCTGGTTAGGAATGCATTCCCAAGAATTGATCAGGCTGGCAAATGCGGAATCGGTCAGTAAATCGGCTACTGCATCGTCTGCCAAGGAGTCCTGCTTGGTGCGCAAACGATCAAAAACAGCGTTGGTGTATTGGCTTAGATTCTCCACGCTTCTTTAACCTCGATTACCGTATTTAGTTGGCTGAGAATTCAAATTCATGAAAAAAATACACGTTTTCCTTTTTCTCCTCTCCTTTGTAGGAAGTTATTCCATACTACTTGGGCAAAGCTCCACAGATCTTTTGGTGGTGGATACACAGGGAAAAGGAGGCAATCTGGTTCTGCTACCTAGTACAGCCAACCTGCTGACCAACAGGCCAGAATACGACAATCAGCCGAGCTTTATCAACGATTCCGAATTGATTTTTTCTGCTGCAGATGAGAAAGGAAATCATGACCTAATTCTGTACAGCTTCCGCACGAAGAAGTTTACCAACCTGACCAAAACACCAGATCGTAGTGAATATTCCCCTAGCCTTACGGAATGTGGATCCTATTTTTCAGCCATTGTGGTGGAGCCAGATGGTACCCAGCGGTTATGGTTGTACCCTGTAACTGGAGAAGCGCCAGAATTATTGTACGAAGATATTCTTCCCGTGGGCTATTACGATTGGTACGAGGCCAAGGCGGCCATGTTTGTTTTGGGGGAACCCAATAGCCTCGTATACGCGCGAGGAAAAGGCACGATAGACACGTTGGATACAAATATCGGTCGCACGGTCAAAAAGCGTCCCGGAACTGCAGAAATCACCTATATTGATCGAAAAAACAGCATCAAATCACCTGAAGGCGAACGGTTTGCCATTTCATCCTACAACCTTAAAACAGGAGCCCGAAAGACCTATGGTTACACCTTGCCCGGTGCACAGGATTTTATCTGGCTGGACAAATCACAACTGGGAATGGCCAAAGGAAATGAAGTATATGTGAAGTCTAGCCAAAAAAGTGACTGGCAATCCATAGGAAAGATCGAATCCACTACGCACCAAGGCATCAGTAGGATGGCCTACAGTGCTGAGAGCAACAAGCTTGTCCTTGTCATGAATAGAAAACAATCCCCCAACCCATGAATAGATTAATTACTAAGGCCTTCCTTTCGGTGCCTTTTATGTTGATTGGACTTACGCTCCAGGCGCAGATTGAAGATAAGCGTGGCATTGTAGCCAAAGGTGCTCAACTCGAAAAAGTGAAAGATGGATTTTCCTTTACCGAAGGTCCCGCGGTCAACCGTTTTGGAGACATTTACTTCACAGATCAGCCCAACGACAAAATCTACGTTTGGAATGCCAACAGCAACCAAATTACCCTAGCCAAGGAAGGTACTGGCCGTTCCAATGGGCTGTACTTTCAATTGGATAGCAAACTGATTGCTGCTGCAGACTTACGAAATGAGTTGGTAGAAATGGACTTGCAAACTGGGAAAGAAACGGTTTTGGTACCTTCCTTCAAAGGTAAAAAGTTGAATGGTCCCAATGACGTCTGGGTTAGACCAAGTGGAGGACTGTACTTCACAGATCCCCTGTATCCTCGCCCCTATTGGGAGGGAGTTCGAAGCAAAGAAATGCAGCAAGATGGGCAGCATGTATATTTCTTATCCGAGGATCGAACCGAACTTTTCCGAGTTACTCAGGATTTAAAACAACCCAACGGGATTATTGGTACGCCAGATGGAAAGCACCTGTTTGTGGCGGATATTGGGGCCTCCAAAACCTGGAAGTATGATATTCAGGACGATGGCTACCTGACCAACAAGACCTTGTTTTGTGAGATGGGATCGGATGGCATGACGATCGACGAGCGAGGCAACGTGTACTTGACAGGTAAAGGAATAACGGTATTTGATAAAAGCGGGGAAAAAATCGCCCATATCCCTGTTCCAGAGGATTGGACCGCCAACGTCGCCTTCGGGTCTTTGACCAGAAACGTCTTGTTTGTCACCGCCATGGGCTCGGTTTATACGCTCAAAATGAAGTATAGAGGTGTTTGGTAAAAAGAAAAGAGGATTATCCGCAATTATGCCAGTAACTAAAAATGCTTTTTTATCATGAGGTCCTTAGTTCTAGCCCAAAAGGTGGAGTAATACGAAAAAAGAGGTCCAAAAAGACCTCTTTTTTCGTTTAAAAACCATCTTAAAGTTCTTTAAATGGATATTATTTGTAGTTGCAACAATTTATACTTTTTAATCACAGGTTTAAGATAAGGTTACAGCCCAAATTCATTTTTTGGTTTATATTTTAAAGAAAGCCTAATTTTTCAATTTTATTTCCAACGGTCATTTGTTTAATTTCCGTTTCCAGTGATTGAAAGTCTTCCTTTTGAACTGATTTTATAATACTTCCTTCACTTAGCAAATTGATTTCATCACACGTATCACTTAGGGTGGAGAAAATGTGAGATGATATAACAACAGTCTTCCCTAGCTTTTTTAGGGTATGAATAATCTCTGTTAAGAGGATGTTACTTTCTATGTCAACTCCGTTAAATGGCTCGTCAAGTATAAAGTATTCATTACGTTGTAATAAAATGGCTGTTAATGCTAACTTCTTTTTCATTCCTGTCGAATATGTCGTTGCATATTGATTTAAGGGTAAGTCAAAGACGTTATGCCCTTCAATATCATCTATGGGTTTCTTCCGCGCATTGCAAAGCAATTGGATATACTCTTTCCCCGTAATCTTTTCAAAAAAGAACGGCTCTGTAAGTAATAAACCAAGATGATTTTTTAGTGGATTGTGGCTAGAGTTTATTTCCCCATCATATTTTTCTAATCCTGCTATACACCGAAAAAGAGATGTTTTTCCAGCCCCATTTTTACCTACAATTCCATAAACTTTTCCTTCATCAAATTCGATATTGATATTTTTTAGAATAGTATGATCTCCATAACTCATCGTTAAACCTTGAATTGTTATCATTTCAATATGTTTTTAAGACGTTTTCCGGCTTTATAAAATAAGAGGGGAGTTAAAATTACAAGCATTGGAGGTAGCGTTAAGCAAAGCGCTAAAAGTATACCATTGGGGATATTAATTTCATTTGGGTACGAGGAATACTTAATTACTATGGTGCAAATTAACCACCCCCAACCAATCAGTAAGAAAATCAAGAGGAGGCCTATACTTTGTTGGAAATAGAATGAAAGAAATACCACTATTGGAATTGCGAGTGCCGAGGAATAAAGGACTGCTGTTTTTATTTTATTTATTAAGAAGTTTCTCGGATTGAGATTGTAGCTCCAAACAAAGTATTCGTTTTCTGTGGATAAATAAAAACTAAATGAGGAGCCAAAAACAATCATCAATGAGAATATGCCTAAATTGAAGTTGTTTACGCTCGCGGCAATTATTACAAGTACGTACGCTACAATAAATAAAAGGAAAGTATTTCTAAACCCAGTTGTAAATTCAAATGGCCTTTTAGTAAAAGGGGAATAAACGGTGTAATTGAATTTTGCGCGAAAATTTAAAAGAGCTAAAATTATTGTTACAAGAAAAATGAATAAGATTGGAATAATGAGTTGCTTGTAAAGCAAAAATGATATAAATGGTAAGGCACAAATTAGATTTTCGGCTATTCTAATTTTTTTAAATTGGTTGTCTCCAAAACAAACAGTTAAAAATTCACATCGCTGCGTTTCTGAAAGTCTTCCAATAAAATTTATGTATAGAAAAGGATAAATGTATACTGCAAATTCCGTCGTTTTGAATAAAAAAGTTGAGAGGATATAAAAACCTGTGGTTAAAATGAAATAAGCGAAAATTGGCACAACTCCAGCATCCCGGAACCGGCGATTTGTCATAGTAAATTGAAGTGCAAAATATTCTTTCATTTGTTGGTTTCCTTGTATCTAGGGCTAAAAGGGGTATTAAAAATAATACTAACCTTTAAATTACGTTATAGGCTTTTTCAATTATGAAATCAGACCCGATGTTTACTTGAATTTGCAAGTCCAAACAATGAAAATGGCTGCAATATTCCGTCTAGTAAGGGTGCACATATAAAATAGTCGTACACGCTTCGCACGGCTGTTTTTTGGAATAAAGAAAGTAGTCTGACCTCACTTTTCTTCATCCAAGGCCTGCTTTAGCGTTCTGTCAAATACCTCGTCTGGCTGGGCACCTGATATGCCAAATTTGCGATCAAAGACAAAAAAGGGTACTCCTTGGACACCAATCAAACGGGATTCGTAAACGTCCTGTTCAACCGCATCTGCATAGTCTTCCGACTGTAAGGTTGCTTCAGCGGAAGTCCTGCTGAGACCCACTTCTTCAGCCAAATGAAGCAAGGTAGCGGTATCATCGACGTTTTTCCCTTCAGAAAAATAAGCCTTCAGCAGACGTTCCTTGAGTTGATCTTAGTGACCCGTTGCCTTGGCCAAATGAAGCAGTCGATGGGCTTTTTGGGTATTTGCCACTATAGTTCGTGTAAAATCAAAATTCAAGCCTTCCTCTCTCGCCATGGATACCACCTGGGAAGTTACCTGCAGGGTTTGCTCCATGGTCCAGCCTTTGGATTGGGAAAGGTAGTCCAACGTAGATAGGCTTGGATCGCTTATCAATTCGGGATTGAGCTGAAAGCTCTTCCACTCCACCTCTACCTGACTGGAATCGTCCAGTTTTTGGATGGCTTTTTCTAATTTCCGTTTGCTGATATAGCAAAATGGGCAGGCGATGTCTGACCAAATCTCGATTTTCATGGGATTTTTAGTTACTTGGTAAAGTAAATCAGAATCTACCAAAAAGCGTTCCCCTACTGCCTTGAAAACAAAAGAATGTCCCTCCTGCGCAATGGAAGTCGATGCTTCCGCCAAGGATTGCCCGATCTGTCAGTTTGAATTTCCTAAGCGAGCTCCGTGGATTACAGGAATGGCTATTTTTTTATTGATTGTTTGGTTACTTTCCTATCTCGTTTAACTCCACACTGCCATGAACAAGCGCTCCTTTTTAAAATCAATCACCGCCCTAGGCATTGGCGGAAGTTTATTGCCATCAGAAGTCAAAGGCATGCGTTTGGATGCCATGAATTGGGATAGTGAGGACATTTGGGAGCAACTTCGGGCTGCCTACCGCATCAAGCCTGATTACTTAAACTTTGAAAATGGCTACTACTGCTTTCTTCCGGAGGAGCTTTTGGAAAAGTACATTACACATATCCGAGAAATCAACTACCAGGCTTCCCACTATATGCGTGGGGTGCAGTTTGAAAATAAAGCTAAATCTGCAGCTGCCTTAGCAGCCTTTGTAGGCGCAGATCCCGAGGAAGTCGTTTTAACACGTAATACCACCGAGTCCTTGGACTTGATTATATCGGGCTATCCCTGGGCGGCTGGAGACGAGGCCATCTATGCCAACCAGGACTATGGCACCATGCAGACCATGTTTGAGCTCGCATCCAAGCGTTGGGGCATCAAAACAGTAAAAGTGGATATCCCCCTAAACCCTCAAAGTGACGAGGAGGTGGTAGACGTATACCGCAAGGCGATTACGCCAAAGACCAAACTGTTGATGGTGCCACACATCGTCAATATCACGGGGCATATTCTTCCCGTGCGGAAAATTGCCGACATGGCACATGCCCAAGGCGTAGAAATAATGTTGGACGGTGCCCATGCCGTCGGCCACTTCACCTTTAGCATGAAGGACTTGGACTGTGATTATTACGGTTCCAGCTTGCACAAGTGGCTCAGCGTGCCCTTAGGCGCAGGTTTGCTTTTTGTGAAAAAAGATAAGATTTCTAAAATCCAACCACTGCTGGCGCCAGGTAACTTAAACTTGACTAGCATCGCCTACCTCAACCACATCGGCACCCACCCTGCAGCAACAGATTTGACGGTGCTGGACTCCATCGCTTTCCAAGAAAAAATTGGCTCCAAGAGGAAAGAGGAGCGCCTTCGCTTTATCCAAAAGTACTGGTCAGATCAAGTGCGGAATGTGCCAGGTATTCGTGTCAATACCCCA
>JBIIFN010000238.1:0-3046 GCA_044237325.1 Algoriphagus sp. | reverse complement strand
AAGGCTTTGTGCCTCAATTTTCTACCGAATCCTTACCCACTGTGGTTGCCTTGATCGGAACTACGGTGGTTCCTTACAACTTATTTCTTTACGCCAGTCTAGTCCAAAAGCAATGGACAAAAAAAGAAGACTTGCCCCTCATGAAGCGGGACATTTGGGTTTCCATAATTCTTGGTGGCATTGTCTCCATGGCCATCTTAGTCGCTGGAGCAGCAAATCCTGTAGACCAGCTGGAAACGGCCCAAGATATCGCAAAAGGCTTGACAGGGATTTTCGGCGTTTTTGGCACCTATCTCATGGGCTTTGGTCTGCTTGCTGCCGGCCTCACCTCCTCCCTCACCGCTCCCTTGGCAGGCGGACTGGTAATTTGTGGCATTTTGGGATGGAACCAAAACATCCAAGGAACCTCGATGCGGGCCAGCATGGGCATTATCTTGATCTTGGGTATGGTGTTCTCCTCTTTCGGCATCAAGCCTGTCACCCTGATTACCTTGGCCCAATTGGCCAATGGCATCCTGCTTCCCCTCATTAGCGGCTGGCTCCTCTGGATTAGTACCAAAAAGGATCTGCTGGGTTCGCACGCACTCGGAGCAAAGGGAATCACGTTTGGGGTAGTCATTTGGATCATCACGCTGCTTTTGGGAATCAAAAGTTTCGGTGCCGTCTTTGGCTGGTTTTAATCCAATGCCGATAGTCTGCAAAAGAACACGATATCTTTTTAACACCTAAAATCAATTACGACGACGCAGGCTGTTTCCTTGGTATTGTGAAGAGCGGTCTTTTGAAATAAAAAAAAATACCCAACTTGTATTAACCGATGCCAAAAGGCAAAGCCTATCAAACCCAAAATTACCCATGAACAACCTTCGCCTACTTTCTAGCAGCCTTTCCTTGGCTTTTTTGCTCCTTGCCAGCTTGGCCTGCGCACAACAAAAAACCTACCTCGGCACTCCGCCGCCTCCAGGCGCTAAGCTCTACTTGGACGGCAGCAAAGCTTCTCTTGATCAAAACTGGACCTATTGGGAAGGCCCTCGCCTATCCACTACGCTACCCATCAAGTGGCCTGAGGCCGTAGACCCCGTTACGGGTGGCAAAGCCATCTCAAGCAATGACCCTGCAGGTGCGGGAGGAAAATATGGCGCTGCGGACATCGTTACCAAAGATGAATTCAGGGATTTCGAAGCGCATGTGGAATTTTTAATCCTAAAAGAAGGGGGCAACAGTGGGGTTTACCTACAAAATCGCTACGAAATCCAGGTTCTCGATGGGGATTATGGCCTTCATGGCATGGCAGCTGTAATCAATGAGACATTGCCTACCACACAGGCCTATACTGGTCTTGGCACTTGGAATGCCTACGATATTCAATTTCAGGCCGCCCGCTTTGAAGGAGGTAAGTTGATCGAAAAAGCCAAGGTAACGGTCTATTTCAACGGCATCAAAATCCACGATAACGTACATATCCAAAAAGTTTGGGGCGGACCCAACTCAGGAATCGATGGAGGAAATGACGAAGGAAATGGGATTACAGATCGACCAGGTGGACTAAAGCTTCAGGCGGAAGGACACGAAGTTCTCTACCGCAACATCTGGATCAAGCCTATCAACTAAAGAATTTAAAATCCTGCGCGAATCCTTTCGGCGATCTCAGCCAGTTCTTCGGCAGGCAAGCTAAGCTTGGCCTGTGTAAAGTTGATGTCAGCAACCGTATTGAGAGGTACCAAGTGGATGTGCACGTGAGGCACCTCTAGTCCGATGACAGCCATGCCTATTCGTTTGCAGGTCAGCGTCTTGTCCATTGCTTTTGCTACACGCTGCGCAAAAAAATGTAGGCCGGTCAATTCGCTTGGCTCCAAATCAAAAATATAGGATAACTCCCGCTTTGGCACCACCAACACGTGTCCTTTGACCAAGGGCATGATGTCTAAAAAAGCGATGTGGTTTTCGTCCTCTGCAACAATTTGTGCAGGAATCTCGCGGTTGATAATCTTCGTAAATAGACTGGCCATAAGCAATGCAAAGAATCTCCCCTGCGGGAAATATCCGGATTAGTAGGTGATGTCTAGAATCTCAAATTGCAACTTTCCAGCGGGGGCGTTGATGTCTGCAATGTCACCAATGACTTTACCTGCTAGGCCTTTGCCAAAAGGAGAGGCAAGAGAAATTTTACCAGCCTTTAGGTCGGCCTCCTCTTCGGAAACGAGGGTATAACTCACGGTCATGCCGTTCTTGATATTTTTGATTTTGACGGTACTCAAGATACCTACTTTGGAGGTATCCATCTTGGTATTGTCTAGCACACGGGCATTGCCCACTACTTCTTCTAGCTTCGCGATCTTCAGTTCCAATAGGCCCTGTGCATCTTTTGCCGCATCGTATTCGGCGTTTTCACTCAAGTCCCCCTTATCACGCGCCTCAGCGATCTGGTGGGCAATATCTATTCTTCCTTTGGTCTTCAATTCATGAAGTTCATCCTTCAAACGCTTAAGACCTTCTTCGGTGTAATACTGTACTTTTGACATAGCTGCTGTTTTTCAAAAGGCTTAAAAAACAAAGTAACGGTCGCTTTTCGGGGACCGTTACTTCGTGTAACCTTCATATACGTTACAAAGATAGAAAAGAATTTTACAAAGCAAGCCCTAAAGACCTTTCCCAAAGGAGGGGGTCAACGGAGCTGCTGGCTGAAGGCTTTTTTGATTTGCTTCAGCAAAACCAAGTTGATTTTCACGTAGGACTCTACCGTCCATCCTGCCACATGGGGCGAAAAAAGAACATTTTCCCGTTGGGCAAGTCTGTCAAACTGCTCTTTCTGGGCGGGGCTAAAGCGTTGAAACTTTTCGTTTTCCAAGACATCCAATACCACCCCTTTAAGAATGCCCTCATCCAAGGCTTGGTTGAGCGTTTCCAAACGAATCACCTCTCCCCTAGCCGTATTGATTAGCCAAAAGGGCTTGGAAAAAGTTCTCAATTCTTCAATCGTGAAAAAGTCTCTAGTTTCTTCTGTCAAAGGCACATGAATGCTCAGCAGATCTGCTTCCTTTTTTAC
>JBIIFN010000074.1:0-11321 GCA_044237325.1 Algoriphagus sp. | reverse complement strand
CCACACTACCTATTTGAATACATGTAATTAACTGAAAATCAATAAGTAAAGTAAATTTTTATTTAAGTGATTTGTGGATAATTTTTCCTAACTCGAAAAAAAAATGAGCTCATCTCATTAAAAAAGTGGATAAATCAATCTCCCAAATTTTATTCTATTTTAGTGCTTAATCTTCCTTTTGTCGCTGCAATTTTTTGCGGTATGCATTGAAGATTTTTGCTTTAGAAACAAAGCCTAGGTAGCTGCCATCTTCGATTACAGGTAGATTCCATGCCCCAGATCGTTCAAATTTTTCCATGGCAGATTGCATATTTTCGGTTGAAAATAGGATTTCTGGAGGACTATGCATAAGCTGTTTAACGCGGACATTTTTTTGTTTCTCCAAATCAAACATGATGTGTCGAATATCGTCTAAGGTCACTATTCCTCGAAGTGTTTGGTTGGCATCTACTACAGGGAAAATGTTCCTTTTTGAAATTTTTACCAACTCTATCAAATCTGTGAGTTCTGCCTCTGGGTCGATAGGCAGTAGGTCTCGTTCAATCACCTGTCCAAGGCTAATATTGTCTAACAGCTCCTCGTCCTTGGTTTCTGGAAGGTATTTGCCCTGGGCTTTTAGTTGTAAGGTGTACACGCTTTTCTTTTGGAAATAGGTCTTCGTAACAAAGGAGATTGCGGACACAAACATCAAGGGGACAAATAGCTCGTAGCCTCCAGTGATTTCAGCAATAAGGAAAATGGCCGAAAGGGGAGCATGCTGTACGCCTGCCATCACCCCGCACATGGCTACCAAGGTGAAGTGGGCCAGCGGTAGGTCGATGTGAACCCCTAGGAGATTTTTAGAATAGGCAAAGATAAAGCCGGTAATACCTCCTACATAGAGTGAGGGAGCAAAGATACCTCCGCTACCTCCTGCGCCAATGGTGATGGCCGAGGCAATAGGCTTTAGCAATACAATGAGTATCAAAAAGAAAAGTAGGGTCTCAGACTCTCCAATCATGGAGAAAAAGGGACTTTTCTCAAGTACTCCAAAAGCATTTCCATCAATGAGTACGTTCAATGTAGCATACCCTTCCCCGTAAATCGGAGGGAAAAAGAAAACCATTGCTCCTAGAAGCACTCCCCCATAGGCAATTCTCAACCCTGGTTTTTTTATGGCGGCCATGATTTTTTCTGTAGACAAGACGGTCTTACTGAAGTATAAAGAGACCAATCCGCAAACAATGCCGAGCAACAAATAATAGGGCATGTGGGCGGCCTGAAAGCTGTCTTTTAAGTTGAAGCTGAACAGAGACTCTTCCCCGATTAGCAACATCGAGGTCAGCGAACCCATGACGGAGGCGATGAGCAAAGGGATGAAACTCGCCGTGCTTATTTCCATTAGGATAACCTCAATGGCAAAAATGACGGCGCCAATGGGTGCACCGAAAATAGCAGATATCGCTCCTGCCGCCCCGCAGCCAATTAATAGGGTTCTCTTTTTTGCATTCAGGTGCATCAATGAGCCTACGTTGGAACCAATCGCCGAGCCAGTCATCACCATCGGAGCCTCTAATCCCACCGATCCTCCAAAGCCAACAGTCAAAGAGGACGTAAGCACACGGCTAAAAATTTTTACTCGTGGAATGAGACTTGATTTTTTTGAAATAGTAAACAACACGTCAGGAATCCCGTGCCCACCCACATCTTTCAACACATATTTCCCCAAGAAAAAGGCAGCGGATATACCGATGATGGGGTAGAGGATGTAGAGGTAGTTGGCATAGGAAGAATAGAATCCATCCGTCAAAAAGCCTTGGATCCCATGGACCGCTGTGCTAAGTATGACCGCCGCGACACCAGAAAACACACCAATACAGCCACTGAGAATCAGTATAAAGGTCTGATTGCTAATGTGTCTGAGGCGGTAGATCAGCAAGCGAGTAATGAGGTCGTTTTTAGCCAAACGTAGATTGGGTTAAGTAAAGATTAGGACGAATTGGATCAACACTTAGGCCTTTTCTAGAAGCCCTTGGTCGAGGGCAAGAAGGGCCTTCAAAATCAAATTGACCGTGTCCACATAAAATTCGGGATGAATGCGGGCAAACTCGTCGCTCGGCTGGTGGTAGTCTGCATGGTCTTCTACGCCAAAATAGAGGTGGGGAACTTTCTTATCAAAAAAAGCCCCATGGTCTGAAGACCTGGTCCAGTCCTCACTACCCGTCCCAGGCGTGTCATGACCAAAGCGCAAGGTGGCAGTACCCACGGTTGGTGATTTTTCCAAGATGGTTTTAAACTGCGGGTAGTAATGTGTGCCCGAGGCATATACCTCCTTGGCCTCACTGCGAGAAAGCATGTCCATGTTTACGTTGAGTAGGATTTGCTCCAAGGGCCGTGGAAAGTTTTCCACCAAGGCCTTGGCGCCGCGAAGGCCCATTTCCTCTGCATCTAGGGCAACGAATACCATGCCATGTTGTGGACGATTTTTGGAAAAATACTCCGCTAGCACGAGTAGCGCGGCGGTACCCGAAGCATTGTCGTCGGCACCGTTGTAGATAGAATCTCCTTCGGCATTGCGTCGTCCGATACCCACGTGGTCGTAGTGTGCTGTGACCACAATTAGTTTCTCGGAGCTCAATCCAGGAAGGTAGCCCACGATGTTGGCCGCCCCTGCGTAATTCTTTTTCTCTCGGGCATTATCAAAAGAAAACCGCTGGATAAAGTCGGGATAAAGTGGAGAGACCCCTTTTAGGCCAGTCAAGGCCTCCAAAAGGTAGTTTTGCGCGAGTAAACTCCCTTGACTAAGTGGCTTACGGCCCTGAAGGGCATCCGAAGAGAGGTATTCTAGGTGCTTGAGTAACTTGGCCGAATTGATTTCTTGGCTGAAAGAGCTACCATAGGTGGCAAGAACTAAAATTATTGTAATTAATTTGCGGAGTGACGTATGCATAGGAATAGGTAGCGCGTTTGATTTACGTGTAAAAATACGTGCAAGACCTTGACAAATACATGAAAACTATTGCCCTTCTTCTTTTTTTTCTATCCTTTGGCGCCGCCTCCTTCGGTCAAGGCGCGCTGCCACCGAGTTTTTATGCGGGCAAATCTGTGGTGCTTGTCTCTGCGGATCCTGCAGCTCGACCTTCCATGGCCTGGCAGCAACTCTCAGATAGTATCCATACCTACCTGGCAGCAGCAGGCGCCGACCCGGTGGCTTATTACGAACTCGAGCAGGTGACCTTGTCTGCTGAGAAGCAGGCCGAGTACGCCAAGGCCTTTCAACAACGAGAAATAAAAAATCTAATTTTCGTCACGCGACAAAAAGACAAAACAAATCTCCATGTCGGGGCTTTTTCTGGGGATGGCAAGCTAATTGCTTCCTCAGCGATTTTTGGAGTGTCTGGTCAGGATTGGAAAGGGGCAGGTCAGCAACTGGCCGCCATGGGAAAAGCTAGCTCCACCAAAAATCTGCTCGTCCCCGACCTAGCTGAGTTTCCCCCACTCGGTCCCCAGGAGGCATCTGCCACCGCGCAAAAATTTATCTCCCGTAATCCGCTCAACTTGGAGGTCTTTCGTCTTGGTATTCCTTTGGAAGGCACTTCGGCCATGACGGGGGCAACGAGCTCCTTCCGCTACGATTTGTTTGGAAAGTCCCCAGAGACGCTTCTCGCAGAGCAATTAGCGCAAAAAACAGCCTTGGAGGACATTTTTTCTGGTCAGTACCCCCATGAAGTGGCCTGGCTCACCGAAGCCAAATCTACGCCCCAACTTTTAGCCGATCGAGTTCAGTTTGTGCTAGTCAAAGTGGAGGGCCGACAAGCCGACTTGATGAAAAGCATGGGGCTGGAGCCTGCTACTGGAGCCGAAGGAAGCAAGATGGTGGTCAAATACTATATCCGCTTCCTGGTAAGAGAGGAGCTTTACCTCGGCCCAACTTGGGATGCACATCCCGACTGGAGGATTGCATTGAGGCAGTTTTTAGAGAACTTGAAAAAATAAGCTTAGTTGAGCACCGATAGGAGCTAAGCTACCTGCCTAAAATTCAATTAGGCAGGGTACAATTCTTTGTTGAGAAATGGGATGAGGGCAAGAAGCAGTGCCTGTTCGTAATAGGTCTCTCGGGTGACGAGACCATGCGTGAGGAGCCCAACGGAACCTCCTTGCTGCTTGGAATTTTGTGCATTAAATACCAGATCGTCCGCATGGCCCAATTCCATCCCCCCTCGGATCAATTCCGCAACTTGGTTTGGAAGGTAAAACGAACCTGTTTTTGCTTGGCTACTTTTGCCGGAGGCATGTAGGACCAGAATCCAAGCAAAGGCATACATGCCACGCTCGTCTTCGGCTACCCCTCCTTCCACACCTACCCAGTAGTCTGCTTCGGGGAAAATAGTTTGTGCATTACGAACCCTATTCTGAGCGCCAAGGAAGGTTTCTTCCTCTCCCATCGGCTGGTCTGCTACTCCGGAGACGGCATTGACACCCTCCACTAAAAAAGAACTGCCGAATCCTTTTGTAAAGGCAGCTGCTGTACAGGCGACTTTGACGGGGTTTTTGCTTCCCACCACCACCAAAGTGCTTCGGGTGGAATTCAAATTTTCACGTTTTTTAAAGGGCATGTACGGCAGGGAGGGCTTTAGGCCATGTTGGTATACACCTGGTTGACGTCATCGTCTTCTTCCAAGCGGTCCACTAGCTTGTTGATCAGCTCCTCTTGCTCTTCCGTCAGTTCGGTGAGTGTGGAAGGAAAACGTTGGAAATCTGCAGAGATCACCTCGATACTTCGGTCTTCTAGCGCTTTTTGCATCAAACCAAAATCTTCAAACTCGGTGTAGGCAAAGATCTCTCCTTCATTTTCTGCGATTTCGGTCAGGCCAAAATCGATGAGTTCAAGTTCCAATTCCTCTAGGTCATAGGCGGCTTTTGCGAAGCGGAATACTGCTTTTCGCTCAAACATAAAACTCACGGAGCCCGAAGTTCCCATAGAACCCCCTGCTTTTGCAAAGTAGGACCGTACGTTAGCCACGGTTCGGTTGGTATTGTCTGTGGAAGTTTCCACGATCACAGCTATTCCAAAGGGGCCATAACCTTCGTATACTACTTCTTCGTAATCCTTTTCATCTTTGTTGGAAGCACGCTTGATGGCGCTTTCGATGCGGTCCTTGGGCATTTGCGCCCCTTTCGCATTTTGGATGATTGTGCGTAGCTTGGCGTTGCTGTTTGGATCAGGCCCACCTGCTTTTACGGCCATGACGATTTCTTTCCCTAGGCGGGTAAAGACTTTGGACATTTTGTCCCAACGCTTGAACTTTCTTTCTTTTCGGAACTCAAATGCTCTTCCCATCGCTGTGCTCTTAGTGTAGGCAGCAAAAATAGCAATTTCTTTTTCTTGGAAGAAGTGCAATGCCCGAAGAAAAGGAAAGGCTCCCCACTGGGAAAATCTACTAATGAGGTGGTTTCTCTGGTTGACATTAAACCTAAGACCTTAGGAGAGGTCTAAATTTCGAAACAAACCAATACAATCATGAAAAAATGGATTCTAGGAGCGGCCGTCTTTACCTTCCTTAGTTTTGGACTTTCAGCACAGCAGCACAGAACCTATCGGAAACTCAGCCCAGTGGAACGTGCTCAAAAAATGACTGAACGCATGGCTGAGGAGCTTAAACTCACCAAGGAGCAAGAAAAGCAGTTAAGTCAACTTGCTCTTGCTAATGCTACTCGTCAAGAGGAGCTTTTAAAAAGCAGGAAGGCGGAATTCGAGGCCCAAAGAGCTTACCGAAAGGAGCAAGAACAAAAAATAGCATCGATCCTTACCGAAGAACAAAAGCAAATTTGGGAGTTGCGAAAGGAAGCCTTGCTGCATCGTGAGGAGCATCAATCCCATAAGGGTCAGCCTAGCCGCGGAAGGCCGAGATTTCGAAGAGGGAGGTAAGCAACAAGGGCCGCACAGTTTGTGAGGCCCTTTTCTTTTTTTGCACAAAAAGATCAGTCAGTAAACGGACTTGAAAAGTCTTTTTCCCCTGACTTAAGGTGCACTTTTACCTTTTTGATTTTTCGGGCGTCGACCGCCAGGATGGTAAACTCAAATTCCTTGTAATGGATTTTGGTTCCGTTTTTAGGCAACTTGGAGTTTAGCTCTAGAAGCAAACCTCCTAATGACTCACTTTCCCCCTTTACCTCGTCGAAGATTTGTGTGTCTAAATCCAGCTTTTTGCAAAAATCATTGAGCGAGACCTTTCCTTCAAAAATGAAGGTGTCTAAATCAACCTCCTGGAAGAACATGGTGTCAGTTTCATCAAACTCGTCGTTGATTTCACCGATGATCTCCTCTATCAAGTCTTCGAGGGTGACTAAGCCGGAGGTTCCACCGTATTCGTCTACCACAATGGCCATGTGGACGCGCATCTTTTGAAAGTCCTTTAGTAAGGAGTCCACTTTTTTGTTTTCAGGCACAAAAAAGCTTTTTCGAAGCAGGCTCTTCCAATCGAAGGTCTCGTCCTTGTCTATATGAGGAAGTAAATCTTTGATATACAATACCCCTAGGATTCGGTCAATGGTCTCTTCATAAACCGGAATTCTGGAGTAGCCGCTCTTGTTGATTTTGTCCATTAGTTCATGGAAATCAATCTCTACATCCACGGCGGAGATGTCCATGCGGGTTTTCATCACTTGGCGCACACTTAAGGTGCTAAAATTGACTATGCCGCGCAGGATTTCCTTTTCTTCTTCAGGCGTATCTTCCGTGGTGAGTTCCAGCGCTTGGTTGAGCTCATCTACAGAGAGTGAATAGCCTTTTTGCTGTACCCGCTTCTCGATGATGTTGCTGAAGGCAATCAAAAAGGCAGAGAGCGGCTTTAGCAGTTTGGTAAACAGGGTAAGTGGAATTGCTAGTCCGAGAGCAAAACTCGTTTTGGATTGGTTGGCATATACCTTGGGGACAATCTCCCCAAAAAATACAATGGCAAAAGTAACGCCTACCGTCTGTATTAAAATGACTATAATTCCTGTGGCATCAGCGCCAAATACGGTCCAGGTCACGAAGGTGGTCAGAGTAACAATACCAATGTTGATCAGGTTATTGAGGATCAGTACCGTGCTGAGCAAGATTTTTGGGGTGGCCAAAAGTGCGGTGATAACTCTGCCCTTTTCTGGGTAACGCTGATTGAGGTCAGCAAGATCATCTTTGGTGAGGGAGAAAAAGGCTACTTCAGAGCCAGATACTAGCGCGGAGCCTAGGAGCAGTAGGACTAAGGCAAGTCCATTCACTAAAAAATAGCTGAAAGAGAAAGAGGAAACCTGGGCTATCAGTAAGTAACTCGGGTAGGGGTCGTCCATTGGGATGAGAAATAGGTGAACAAAGGTAAACAAATCCCCTGAACTCAAAGAACAGGGGATTTGGATTTCTCCTTAGAAGGGAAGGTCATCGTCTCCCTCGTCCATGGCCATCATTGGTGGCGACGGAACAGGCGATTGCGAAGATTGGGAAGGAGCTGCTGCTGCTGGAGCGGCAGTGCTGCCTCCAGCCATGCCTTCTGGCTTACCTCCAAGCATGGTAAAACTCAACACGCGGATTTTCATGCGCTTTCTATTTTGTCCCTGCTCGTCGGTCCACTTGTCGGATTTGATTTTTCCTTCTACATAGATTTGAGAACCCTTCTTCAGGTATTTTTCAGCGATTTTGGCTTGCTGATCCCAAAGTTCTAGGTCATGCCATTCGGTTTGCTCTACTCGGTTGCCACTTCTGTCTTGGTAAGCTTCCGAGGTGGCAAGGCTTAGGTTGGCGACTACTTTGTCTCCTTCCAAGTACTTTACCTCTGGATCGGCACCTAGGTGGCCCAATAAAATGACTTTGTTTACTCCTGCCATAGCGTTTTGTTTTGTGTGTTTAAAAAGTTAGAAAGATGGAAATTAGTCAAATCCCGCGATCAGACAAATAGTTGACGATCAATTTCGGCTTGGGAAGTGAATCGATATTTTTGAGATCTACCAGGTCAAAACCGGCTTGAGCACACCATGCGGTGAGTTGAGGCAGGTTTTCGGTAGGGATATCCGACTCCCAAAAGGAGGCAAGCAGTCTCTGGTGCGACAGTAAATGTCTGTATTTTTTTGGGAAGAGACTGGGTGACTGCCCCACTTTGCTGTCCCAGAAGGGCAGCGGATGGGCTACGTCTGGAAAGTCATACAAGCCGGTCCAGATGTCACCATCGCCTCTTTTTTTCCATACTAGGAATGTGCCACAGCTGAGCACATGGTAGTGTAGTGCCCTGTCCTTCACCTTAATCTTTTTTTCTTTGACGGGTAGGGAGGCTACGAGTCCTTGTTGGTTGGCAAAACAGCTTGCTGCTAGGGGGCAGTTGTCGCAACTTGGATTTTTAGGGGTGCAACACCGTGAGCCAAAATCCATCATGGCCTGGTTAAATTCTCCGGGGTTATCCTGAGGAATAAGTCGATTGGCCAGTCCTTCAAATTCGGGTTTGGCCTTGCTGCTGCCGATGTCGGTTGCGATGCCAAAATGCCGGGCAAGCACCCGAAAGACATTGCCATCTACTACGGCTTGCACTTCGCCGAAGGCAAAGCTAGAGATTGCTGCAGCCGTGTAGCTACCTACTCCTTTGAGTAGGAGCAGGCTGGCATAGTTGCTGGGAAAATTTCCGCCAAGTTCCTTCCAGATGTGTTTTGCGCAGGCATGCAGGTTTCTTGCTCGGCTGTAGTAGCCTAAACCCTGCCATAGGCGAAGCACGGCTTCCTCTTCTGCCTCAGCCAGATCTTTTATTGTGGGATAGGCCTGGATAAAGGCTTCGAAATAGGGCAATCCTTGTGCTACTCGGGTTTGTTGGAGGATGATTTCGGAGAGCCATATGGCGTAGGGGTCCTGGGTTTCTCGCCAGGGCAAATGCCGTGGATTTTCACGATACCAAGAAATTATTGAATTTGAAAACAATTGATTTTCAGTGACTTTACTCTTCATTAGGGTGATTTAAGGAAAGGACAAACCAAGGTATTTTTTTCGAATATCTTTTTTAATTGCAACGATTTTCGTACATTTGCAGTCCCAAAAATACTTGGTTAATAGGTTGTTAAGCTTATTTCGAAATTTCTAAATTTATATCACGGTGACCAAAGCAGAAGTAATTACCAAAATTTCCGAAAAAACAGGAATTCAAAAAGACGATGTAACGCAAGCCGTTGAGGCGTTTTTCAAGGTAGTAAAAGATTCCATGGCAGATGGGGAAAACATCTATGTTAGGGGATTTGGAAGTTTCATCAACAAGAAGCGTGCAAAGAAAATCGCGCGTAACATCTCCAAGAACACGGCTATCGTGATCGACGAGCACTACATCCCTGCATTTAAGCCATCCAAGGTTTTTGTAGAGAAAATCAAAAACAGCAAAAAAATCAAACAATTGGCTGCTCAGGGATAATCCTGAGTACGAACCATGAAAAAATTACAGCTTGTTCTCATCGGTTTAGGAATCACCTCCGTAGCAGCGCTGTACTACCTGCCCAAAGTGGTGGTAGACAATGATGCGACGGGGTCCAAAATGGAGAATGGGAGTGCGGATTCTACCGCTACTACTGATCCCATTTCCGAATCGCACGAGAATCAGCTATCTTCCCAAAATAGATCCCAGGCTGACCAGCTGAAGCAAAAGTTTGCTTCAGCTCCTTCTGCCGAAGAAAAGGTAGCTGCAGCGCAGGTATTGGCAGGGATTTACAAAGAAGAAGGGCTTTTTGACAGTGCTGCCTACTATTGGAGCGCGGCAACTGAGATCTGGCCCGACAATTTATTTCTGGTGGAAGAGGCTGGAAAAGCAAATTACGAAGCTTTTTCTTTTGCCTTAGAAAAGGTCAAAGTGGAGGCGCTGGCTGTAAAAACCAGAACCTACCTAAGTAAAGTGTTGGAGAAAGATCCTTCACGCCTAGACCTGAAGACCAAAATAGCGATGACCTATGTGTCTTCGTCCAACCCGATGCAAGGAATCACCCTCCTCAGAGAAGTGCTTGCGGAGGATCCCAAAAACGAGGACGGCCTATTCAATATGGGTGTGCTTTCCATGCAGTCTGGCCAGTACGGCAGGGCAGTAGAGCGGTTTGAGGAACTGGTAAAAGTTCATCCTCAAAATTTGCAGGGGCAATTCTATTTGGGGGTAAGCTATTTTGAGTCCAAAGAAAAAAACAAAGCGAAAGCACAGTTTGAGTTGGTCAAGAAGATGACACAAGATCCCATGATCTTGAGTAGTGTTCAAGGCTACCTAGACAAACTATAACAGATTTTAAACACTTAAATTTTAAAACTATGCCTTGCGGTAAGAAAAGAAAAAGACATAAGATCGCTACGCACAAGCGTAAGAAGAGACTTAGAAAAAATAGACACAAGAAGAAGTAATACTTCTCTCTGACTTGTCTGTCAGTAAACAACGTTCATTAATACTAATACCACGAAAATTTGAGTACGGAATTGTTAATCGATTCTGCTCAAAATGGAAGTCGAATTGCCTTACTGCAAGAAAAGCAGCTGGTTGAACTCCATTCCGAAGGAACGGATGGCCAGTTTAAGGTGGGTGACATTTATTTGGGTACGGTTCGTAAAATTGTCAATGGCCTCAACGCTGCGTTTATCGACGTAGGGTACGAGAAAGATGCCTTTTTACACTACCAAGACGTAGGCCCAAATATCAATAGCTTGTTGAAGTTTACCAAAATGGTACGCAACAACAACTACAGCAACCACCTGCTGAAAGGGTTTGAAAACGAAGCTGAAATAGAGAAAGTCGGTAAAATCGAAAAGATTCTTGCCAAGACCAATCAAGTTTTGGTGCAAGTTGTCAAAGAACCCATTTCTACCAAAGGCCCTAGACTTTCCTGTGAGCTCTCTCTACCCGGGCGCTACCTCGTGCTGGTACCTTTCTCCGATACGGTCAACGTGTCCAAGAAAATACGCAGCGGAGAAGAGCGCAAAAGGCTGCTCAGACTCATCAATTCAATCAAACCTGCCAACTTCGGAGTAATCATCCGAACCGTGGCCGAAGGTCAGTCCGTCATCGAACTCGATAAAGACCTTCGTAATCTTCTCGCTAACTGGGAAGAAGGGATGAGCAAATTGCTGAAAGCCAAAAGTCGGGACAAGATCATTGGAGAGATGAGCATGGCTTCCTCAATTGTGAGAGACCTGCTCAATGAATCATTCGACGCAATCACCGTAGAAGAAGAATCGACGTACGATCAGATCCGTTCCTACATCAGGTCTATAGCGCCTGAAAAAGAAAAAATTGTCAAACTTTACAACGGTAAAGTCAAGCTATTTGAAAGTTTTGGAATCGAAAAGCAAATCAAAAGCTTGTTTG
>JBIIFN010000237.1:0-3066 GCA_044237325.1 Algoriphagus sp. | reverse complement strand
TACGCACCCGTGCGCCGCTCTAGGTTAAGTATTACTACTCAACTTGCCGCTCGACTTGCATGTATTAGGCCTGCCGCTAGCGTTCATCCTGAGCCAGGATCAAACTCTCCATTGTATGTTGTCTATTTTTGTAAGTCAGTCTACAGGTAAAGTATACCCATAAACCACCTCATCCTCAGGTTAATCTTTTTTGCCTTACATCACTTCAAAGAACTTGCTTCCGAACGTTCTCGGAACCTGTACATTAATCGGGCTTTAACCCCTCTTAATCCCTTAACTTTTTCCCATTCCTTCTGAACAGGGTTGCAAAAGTAACCAACTTTATCTTCAGCACAAGAAAATACACAAAATAAATTTTAATGCCCTTCTCTAATTGCCGTCAATCACTTCGACTTCTACTAAATCCCCGAAGCAGCTTATCCGCCTTTTGGGAGTGCAAAGATGGCGAAAAGATGGCGCTAGACAATGGATTGCTGGAAAACTTCTGGAAAATCTTACAAGTGCTTGAGCCTGAACAAGAAAAATTTACAGAAAAAATGCCCTGTAAACTGAGATTTACAGGGCATCAACTTATTTAAAATTTGGTAAACTACAGCTTTTTCAAAACTATATTTCTCCAATATACTTTTATTCCTCCTCCATCGTGGATTTGCAGCAAAACACCGCCCTTTCCTGCACCAATCTTCTCATCGGCATAGTTGACCATCTCAACCCCATTTACATAAGAGATCACTCGATCGCCCTGAACAACTATCTTCATTTTGTTCCACTCTCCAAATTTCAAGGCTTTGTCCTTTTCTGGATCTGGCTTGATCAACCAGCCCCTTCCATAAGATTCATAAATACCGCCTGTATCATTGCCCGGAGGAGCTACCTCCACCTGCCAGCCAGAAACTTTCGTTCCATCCACCGTAGATCGGATAAACACCCCACTGTTGCCATTCGCTTCTTGCTTGAATTCGAGCTCTACCTCAAAATCACCGTATTCTGCCGTAGTACCCAAGTAACCATAGCCCTTGTCAGGACCACTCTCTGATACCAATAAGCCGTTGTTGTCTACATACCACTTCTCGGTGCCATACACCTTCCAGCCGGTCAGGTCTTTGCCGTTAAACAACTTCTCTTTCTTTTGGGCAAAAGCAACTTGCACAGTAACTGCCAAAAGCGCTACTAAAAATATCTTTTTCATAGGGGTCGGATTTTTATGTTTTTAAACCATACAGGATCACCATGATCCTGCAATGCAATCAGCCCCTTGCGGGCAATTTTGTAATCGGGAAAGTCATTCCATTTACCTGAATTTCTTTTGGCTGTCCAATCTTCACTGTAAGGTACAAAGGCAACGGTCTGCTTACCATTAAGCCAATAGCTCGCGCCGGCTTCAGAAAAAATAATCTTGGACTCGTTCCACTCCCCTGCAGCTTTCACCACTCCTTCATAGTCTGGCTCATACATCGCATAATCCCCCGCAAGAGACTGCCACTTTTCAAGCGGCTGTGCAAAACCCAACTGATCAATCACCTGGTATTCCGGCCCAGTATAATAAGGAGCCTTGTAGTTTGGCCCTTCCACCACGTGGTAGAAAACACCTGAATTACCTCCTGCGGAGATTTTCCAAGAAAACTTCAACTCAAACTCTTCGAATTCTTGGGCACCATACACCACATCTCCACCAAAATCTTCTCCGCCGGTAGCACCCAATCCCTTCATCGCACCTTCTTCAATCACCCAGTTGCTCGGAGTCGTGTCCCCATTGAAGGCTCTCCAACCCTGCATACTTTGGCCATCAAACAACAAGATCCAACCTTCTGCCTGCTCCGCTGCGCTAAGGGAATTGTCCGAAGCAACTTGAGTCGAATCACCATTGTCCGCTGAGTTACTGTCGGCCTCTTTGGGGCTGCATGATGCTATCATCGCGCCTAACAAGAGGGCCCAGATCATTTGATTTGTCTTCATGTCTTTATTTTTTACTACTTAATTAATCATTAATTGGCTCTCGCAAGAAAGAAACTCGCCTAGCTCCAGGGGTCAAATGACGCCTGCTTGAGCGAAATGAGTCAAGAAAGAGTAAGAAATGTAGGCAGATTTTTAAAAAGTCTCCGCTGGCTATCCGTAATTTTTATGAGTGGAAAAAACGGCGCCCGTTACTCAAGCTGCCGAAAATAGGGAGCAGACTGCAGCAAACGGCTTCCGTACCATGAAAATAGCTCCCCATTGACTATACTAATGCGGGACTGGGGCAACAAGGATTGAAAATGGCGAATGTGCTTTTCTTTAAAGGGAAAGGGTTCGGAGGAAAGCAGCAAGTAATCTGGTGCCAACCGCTGAAGCTCGTCTTCCTGTAGCACGGGGTAGCGCAAGTCGCTTACCCGATTGTCAAATCCTGCCACAGTAAGTAAGGCATCGATAAAGGTGCCCTTGCCTGCAGCCATCATGGGCTGGTTCCAAATGAGGTACACACAGGTTCCCTTTTCAGGAATGGGTGCTGCAAAGGCGCTGCTGATTTGTTGCACCAGCATTTCGGCCTCCGGCTCCACTTGGCACAGCTGCCCAAGGTCCATAATCATGCGGTAGGCGTCGGCAAGACTAGCGATATCGCTCAGCCAAATAGGATATTTCTCGGCAAGCCGAGCAATGCCTTCTTGGTCATTCTCCTCCTTATTACCTATGATTAGGTCTGGAGATAAAGAATCGATCAGCTCGTAGCGGTAGTTTTTGGTGCCGCCAATAATTGCTTTACTTTTTCTCAGGTGTGCCGGATGTACACAAAATTTGGTCAGTCCCACCAGCCGATCAGCCAAGCCCAAATCTACCAAAAGCTCTGTTTGGGAAGGAACCAAGGAAATGATCCGCTCCGGTGGCTTGGGTAGAAAGATTGTTCGCTGAAGGTGGTCCGTGACGTACATCGTACTTTACTTTTTCCGAAGGCGCTTGTCCCGGGCTTATTTTATGTACCGGAAGTCAAAGCTGGGATCAAAGTCCACCAAGAACGCATACATCAGCTCAATCACCTGCTCAATATCGCTTTTGCTGGCGGTCTCAACTGTGGTATGCATGTACTTCAGC
>JBIIFN010000236.1:0-3068 GCA_044237325.1 Algoriphagus sp. | reverse complement strand
TTCGCGACGTTTTTTCTTCATCATCAACACCGCATCCACCGAAGCACAGCCACCCAATGCGGAGAGCAATAATTCCATCGGAGATTGGCCTTGCTTCAGTTCGGGGTCATTCATGTCAATCGACACGGTATGGCCTTGTGGATTTTGGGCTTCGTAGGTCAAGTCCGAGGTCATGCGGACGGTTACGCTTCGTGTATTTGCCATGTAAAATCGGGATTTTGAGAGTTTATCTAGTCGTTGAAGTACATTTACATATTGCGTCGGTACTGCCCGCCCACTTCGTAGAGCGCACGGGTGATCTGACCGAGTGAACAGTATTTTGCGGCTTCCATCAGCTGATCAAATACGTTTTGGTTACTGATAGCAGCCAGCTTCAAGGCGTTTACCTGTGTCTTTTCCTGCGCCGCATGCAGCTGCTTAAGCAGTGCCAAAGTAGCGAGCTGTCCTTCTTTTTCTTCTGTAGTCGCACGGATCACCTCTCCAGGAAGCAGGGTAGGCGATCCTTCACTGGATAGAAACGTGTTGACCCCGATGATAGGAAACTCACCGGTATGCTTGAGCATTTCGTAGTGCAAGCTTTCCTCCTGAATTTTACCACGTTGGTACATGGTCTCCATAGCGCCAAGTACGCCACCACGTTCAGTGATGGAGTCAAATTCTCGGTAAACTGCCTCTTCCACCAAGTCGGTGAGCTCTTCGATGATAAAAGCTCCTTGTAGCGGATTCTCGTTTTTGGCCAAGCCCAATTCCTTATTGATGATCAGCTGAATTGCCATCGCACGACGGACAGATCCCTCGGTAGGCGTAGTAATCGCCTCGTCAAAAGCATTGGTATGCAAGGAATTGCAATTGTCGTAGATCGCATAAAGCGCCTGCAGCGTGGTACGGATATCATTGAAATCAATCTCCTGTGCATGCAAAGAGCGTCCAGAGGTTTGAATATGGTACTTGAGCTGCTGCGCGCGGTCGTTGGCGCCGTATTTCAACTTGAGCGCTTTGGCCCAAATACGGCGAGCTACTCGACCGATCACCGCATACTCAGGATCGATGCCGTTGGAAAAGAAGAAAGATAGGTTGGGAGCAAAATCATTGATGTTCATCCCTCTTGAGATATAGTACTCCAAGAAGGTGAATCCGTTGGAAAGCGTGAGCGCAAGCTGGGTAATCGGATTGGCACCTGCTTCAGCAATATGGTAGCCCGAGATGGATACCGAATAGAAGTTGCGCACTTTATGATCAATGAAGTATTGCTGCACATCGCCCATGAGGCGCAGCGAAAACTCAGTGGAGAAGATGCAGGTATTCTGAGCCTGGTCCTCCTTCAAGATATCGGCCTGCACCGTGCCGCGCACTTTAGCTAGCGTGTCCGCTTTGATCTTTTCATACACGTCCCTAGGCAGCACTTGATCGCCCGTAACGCCCAAAAGCATCAGGCCTAGCCCATCGTTGCCTTCGGGGATTTCCCCTTGGTAACGCGGTCTTTTTAGTCCATTTTTCGCGTATATCGCTTCTATTTTTGCCTCTACCTCCTGCTCCATTCCTTGGGCTTTGATGTACACCTCGCACTGCTGATCGATGGCCGCATTCATAAAGAAGGCCGTCATGGCTGCTGCAGGACCATTGATGGTCATGGACACGGAGGTCATCGGGTGGATCAGGTTAAATCCAGAGTACAACTTTTTGGCGTCATCGAGGCAGCAAATATTCACGCCTGAGTTACCGATTTTTCCATAGATATCTGGACGTCGATCAGGATCTTCCCCATACAAGGTCACCGAGTCAAAGGCCGTAGAAAGTCGCTTTGCCGGCATGCCTTTGGACACGTAGTGGAAGCGCTTGTTGGTTCGCTCCGGCCCCCCTTCTCCTGCAAACATGCGTGTAGGATCTTCTCCCTCCCGCTTGAAAGGAAATACGCCCGCCGTGAATGGGAATTTGCCTGGTACATTTTCCCGTAGTCCCCATTTCAGGAGCTCTCCCCAAGATTTATAGGTAGGCAAGGCCACCTTGGAAATGCGGGTATTGGCCAGGGAGAGGTGGTAGGTTTTTACCTTGATTTCCTTGTCACGAACTGTAAAGGTATAGTGCTCACCAGCGTACTGGGCAGCTTCGGAAGGCCAGTCTTCTAGCCATTTTTTGTTTTTAGGATCTAGATGCAGGGCTACTTGCGCATATACTTCCTGCAATTCCTTTATGAGGCGATCTTTATCTGCTACCGCGGTGTTTGCAATGACATCCATGGAAGTTTGCAGGGAGTAGAGCTGCTGCGCAATTTCCTGCTGCTCCGCCACCCACTGGTCGTATTTGCGGTTGACCTCTGTGATCTCGCTCAGGTAGCGGGTTCGGGAAGGCGGGATGATGTACACCTTTTCAGAAGTACCCACGGCACCCGTGAAGGTGCTTTTCCAGCCGCCAAACTTCTCCGCCAACTTTCCTGCAAGGATGAGGTAGAGGCGGTTCATGCCCGGATCATTGAATTGGGAGGCCATGGTGCCCAGTACCGGCAACTGATCGTCTTCGGTTTCCCAAAGGTTATGGTTGCGCTTGTATTGCTTTCGCACGTCGCGCAAGGCATCTAAAGCACCGCGCTTATCAAACTTATTGAGGGCGATCACGTCGGCAAAGTCCAGCATGTCGATTTTCTCCAACTGCGAAGCTGCCCCATACTCTGGGGTCATCACGTAGAGTGAAATGTCCGAGTGCTCAATGATCTCCGTATCAGACTGGCCGATGCCGGAGGTTTCTAGGATCACCAGGTCCACTCCAGCGGCTTTCACCGTGTCAACCGCGTCTTGCACGTATTTAGAAAGTGCCAAGTTGGACTGCCGTGTAGCCAAAGAGCGCATGTACACGCGTGGATGGTGGATGGCATTCATGCGAATCCTGTCGCCAAGTAAGGCACCACCCGTCTTTCGCTTGGAAGGGTCGACGGAAATGATGGCTACACGCTTATCGTCAAAATCCATCAGGAAGCGGCGCACCAGCTCATCCACTAGGGAAGATTTGCCTGCCCCACCTGTTCCGGTGATGCCGAGCACAGGGATTGTTGCTGCCTGGCTGGCGGTTCTTAC
>JBIIFN010000007.1:0-35367 GCA_044237325.1 Algoriphagus sp. | reverse complement strand
AATTCAGCTGCGCATGCAGCACCAAGCGGAAGAAAAACCCCTCGCATCCATTGCCGAAATTATGGCCCTTCGCAAAACGGAGGCGGAGGAATTCTACCAAAGCATGCAGCAGTCCATCACGGAGGCCGAGCACAAGTCCGTACAGCGACAGGCCTATGCGGGCTTGCTCTGGTCGAAGCAGTTTTACTACTACGACGTCAACCGCTGGCTAGAAGGCGATCCAGGCAGGTATCAGCCTCCACAGCAACGAAAAAAAGGGAGAAACCATAGCTGGACCCACCTGCAAAATTTTGACATCATCTCCATGCCCGACAAGTGGGAATACCCTTGGTATGCGGCTTGGGACTTGGCTTTCCATTGCATCCCCTTTGCCCGGATCGATGCGGAGTTTGCCAAAAATCAATTGCTCCTTCTTCTCAACGAGTGGTACATGCACCCCAATGGGCAAATCCCTGCCTACGAGTGGAATTTTTCGGACGTAAACCCTCCTGTACATGCGTATGCGGTTCAGCGGGTATACCAGATAGATAAAGCCCTCAATGGAGGCAAAGGAGACCAAGAATTCCTCGAACGGGCCATGCACAAGTTGATGCTCAACTTCACCTGGTGGGTCAACCGCAAGGATTCGGAGGGTAATAATATCTTCGAAGGAGGATTCTTAGGTCTGGACAACATCTCCCTCTTTGATCGCAACCATGCCCAATACTACCAAGGCAAGTTGGAACAAGCAGACGGCACCTCTTGGATGGCCATGTTTTCCCTCAACATGCTCCGCATCGCGCTGGACCTCTGCGAATACAATACCGTCTACCAGTTTAGCGCCACCAAATTCCTAGAGCACTTCCTCTACATCGCCGGCGCGATGAACACCATTTCTTCGGAACAAATCTCCCTCTGGGATGACGAAGACAACTTCTTTTACGATATCTTTCACTACCAAGGCAAGGAGCCTAAAAAGCTGAAAGTCAGGTCCATAGTCGGCCTGATTCCACTATTCGCGGTGGAGCCCATACGGGAGGAACTTTTCGATTCTCTACCAGAATTCAAGAAGCGTCTTGACTTTTTCTTACGGGAAAAACCCAAGTTGGCCTCCCTTGTGTCAAGCTGGATTCAGCCGGGCTACGACAAACACCGACTCTTCTCCCTCATGCGTGGACACCGCATGAAAAGCGTGCTACAACGCATGCTGAGTTCGGATGAATTTCTCAGCGAATATGGAATCCGCTCGCTTTCCAAGTACCACGACCAGCATCCCTACACGATGAAAATCAACGGGGATACGCTTTCTATCCGCTACACCCCAGGGGAATCCGACACCCAGATGTTTGGCGGCAACTCCAACTGGAGAGGCCCCATCTGGTTCCCGATCAACTTTTTGATCATGGAGTCCTTACGGAAATTTGACAGCTATTATGGCGAAGATTTTTCCATCGAATACCCCACAGGATCTGGGAAGTTTCTCACGATGGACATCATTGCCAAGGAAATCTCCTTACGCTGCATCAGCATCTTTACCAAAGACAAAAATGGCAACCGGCCCATGTTTGGCACAAACAAAAAGTTTCAGGAAGACCCTCATTTCAAAGACCACCTGCTCTTTTTCGAGTATTTTCATGGAGACAGCGGCAAAGGCCTAGGCGCTTCCCACCAAACCGGCTGGACCGCCTTGGTGGCAGAAATGATCCACTCCTATTACTCTCCTTCCCCTAGTCACCAAGATGTCGCTTCTCCCCTTTTTAGAAGCTAACCGCATCGAAGCAGGCTGCGACGAAGTGGGCAGGGGCTGCCTAGCAGGCCCTGTGGTGGCCGCAGCGGTGATCCTTCCGCCCAACTACCGTAATCCCTGGATAAACGACTCCAAGAAGCTCTCCAAGAAAACAAGGGAAGACCTCATCCTAGAAATCAAAGGCAGCGCGATTTCTTGGGCCGTAGCAGAAGCTAGTGTAGAAGAAATCGACCGCATCAACATCCTTAGAGCCTCATTTCTGGCCATGGAGCGCGCCATTCAACTCCTGGATCAAAATCCCGATCACCTCTTGATCGATGGCAATCGCTGGAAATCAACCTTGCCCCATTCCTTTACCTGCGTGATTAAGGGCGATGCTAAATTGGCCTCCATTGCAGCAGCATCCATCCTAGCCAAGGTGTACCGCGACGACTTGATGGAGAGGCTTGCACTTGACCATCCTCACTATGCCTGGGAGCGCAATGCCGGCTACCCCACCCAAGCGCATCGGGCGGGAATTCAGACCCACGGAGCTAGCATATGGCATAGAAAAAGTTTTCAGTTGCTTTCACCACAACTATCCTTGGCACTAGACCCCGGAAAAGAAGAAGGCTCGATGGCGAAATAAGCGCAAAAAAAACTGCTAGGCTTTGGACCCAGCAGTTTGCTTTAGCTCTGATTAAATAAAGAATCCCTTTCAGAAAATCTTTTCTTAACTCATTTCCTTCATCTCTCCCACCACTTTGGTGATCGTTTGCTTGGCATCACCGAAGAGCATGAGGCAGTTGGGATAGCCAAACAGTTCGTTTTCTACCCCTGCATACCCCTTCCCCATGCTTCGTTTGGAGACGATAACGGTTCTGGCCTTGTCCGCATTCAGAATCGGCATGCCAAAAATTGGGCTTTGTGGATTGGTGCGCGCGGCAGGGTTGACCACGTCATTGGCACCCACGACAAACACCAAATCGGTACTTGCAAAATCCTCGTTGATGTCGTCCATCTCAATCAGCTTGTCGTAGGAAATATTGGCCTCGGCAAGCAACACGTTCATGTGGCCCGGCATACGTCCCGCTACGGGGTGAATCGCAAATCTGAAGTTGATATTTCGCTTCTCACACTGCTCCATGAGTTCGCGGATCACGTGCTGTGCTTGTGCCACCGCCATGCCGTATCCAGGCACGACAATCACCGAAGAAGCAGAGTCAAACAGCATGGCTGTCTCCTCCACCCCAATTTCTTTGACCACAATGGCAGGACCTTCGTCACCACCAGTCGCTACCGTTTGACCGAAACCGCCAAGCAATACGTTGGTCAAGGACCTGTTCATCGCCTTGCACATAATCTGGGTAAGAATGATGCCCGAGGCACCTACCAGCGAACCAGCCACGATCAGCACGTTATTATTCAAGATAAAACCTGTGGCGCAAGCTGCCATCCCCGAATAGGAGTTGAGTAGGGAAATCACCACCGGCATATCTGCACCACCAATAGGAATCACTGTCAGCACACCAAGCAGGAGTGAAATACCTACCAAAATCAAAATGAAAGTCACTTGGGTTGGATCAATGAATACCAGCACGGATGCACCAACAAAAGCAAGCAATAAAATTAAATTGAGTAGGTGCTGACCTTTGAAGGTGATGGGCTGTCCAGACACTTTCCCATCCAATTTAAGGTAGGCAATCATGGACCCAGTAAACGTCACTCCACCTATTAAAATCGAGAGTAAGATGCTCGTCAAATTGACTGCATCCAAGGAGGCTAAGTTAGTATCACTTTTTAAGTAATAATCAGACAGCGCTACCGCAAAAGAAGCGAGTCCGCCAAAACCGTTGAACAAGGCTACCATTTCCGGAATCTTGGTCATGGCCACCTTCTGTGCATAATAGAGACCAATGGCAGAGCCAATTGCGACGCAGATACCGATTTCAAGTAGCGTGAGTACTTCTAAGGTGAGTAGCGTGGCCACGATAGCAATCAGCATACCCACGGCAGAGATCACGTTGCCCTTGCGGGCATCTTTGGTTTTGCCCAAATACTTGATGCCCAAAATAAATAGCACCGAGGCTACCAAGTAGGCGAGTTGAATTCCCGTGTTCATTTCTTCTTAAACATTTTTAGCATACGGTCGGTCACGGCATAGCCGCCAACCACATTGATGGTAGCAAGAACCAAGGCAAACATGCCCAACCATTTACTTAAAGTAGTGTAGCCAAGTTCGTTGCAGGCCATCAAGGCACCCACAATGGTGATTCCAGAAATGGCGTTTGACCCCGACATGAGGGGAGTATGCAAGGTGGGAGGCACCTTGGAGATGAGTTCAAAGCCCAAGTAACTCGCGAGGACAAGAACATAAATCAAGACAATCAGTGCAGAGATCGACATAAGGATATGCTATTGGGTAAGGATTTGTTTGGTAAATGCGTGCACCAACTCCCCTTCGTGGGTGATTAGGACACCTTTGGTAATTTCTTCCTCGAGGTCAAGGGACAAGCCGTCCTTGCTTGCGAGGTGCAGGGCAAGCGTACTGATGTTGGTAGCATAAAGCTGGCTAGCATTGACAGGCAATAACGAGGGTAGATTGGACTCACCTACTAAGGTTACACCATGCTTCACCACTACAGCATTGATCTCAGACAGGGAACAGTTGCCTCCTGCCTCCACGGCCATGTCGACGATTACCGAACCAGCCTTCATGCTTTTGACCATCTCTTCTGTAACGAGGATGGGGGATTTTTTTCCCATCACCAGCGCCGTGGTGATTACGATATCCGCATCTTTAATTTTTTCTCGAATGAGCTGTTGCTGCTTCTCCAGGTATTCGGCTGACACCTCTTTGGCGTAGCCACCTTCGGTTTTCACTCCTTCCGCTCCTTCTACAGTCAAAAATCTACCACCGAGGGATTCGACCTGCTCTTTGGTTTCGGGACGAACATCCGTACATTCTACGACGGCTCCCAGTCGCTTGGCGGTGGCAATGGCTTGCAAGCCAGCAACACCAGCACCAAAAATCAAGACCCTAGCAGGCGTTATGGTCCCGGAAGCGGTCATGAGTAAAGGGAACATTTTACCCAGGTAGTTGGCCCCTAGCAGCACGGCTTTGTAGCCTGCGAGATTGGCCTGGGAAGAAAGCGCATCCATCTTCTGTGCCCGAGAGATGCGCGGTACAGCATCCATGGCAAAGGTGCTGATACTTTTTTTGTTGAACGCAGCCAGCACCTCAGGGTGTTGGTAGGCATACATATAAGAGATATAGGCCGCCTTGTCTTTCATCTGGGCGATTTCTTCGACAGTAGCAAGGTTGACCTTAAGTAAAAGGTCCGCACCTAAGGCTTCGGCAGCAGTGCCGATTTTTGCTCCAGCTGCTAGATAATCCTCGTCTGAAAAGTAGGAGCCGGCACCGGCGCCAGACTCAACGATGACCTGAAATTCTTTCTTTAGTAAGAGCTTGACCACCTCGGGACTCAGGGCCACGCGGTTTTCATAGGCTTTGGTTTCTTTGACTACTCCGATAAGCATGGTAGGAACAATTCTTGGGGTAAGACTAATTGTATTTTTACTACCCAATTCCTTGAAATTTGAAGGGATTCTATCAAGTCAGCTTGAAAAACCCTAACCCCAACAAGCCTTGGCGAGTAGTGTACTTAGAAGGCAAGAAACAAATGGCTCAGCGCCAGGAAACTTTAGTGCTTGCTTGTTCTACTAACATAAGTGAAATTTTGGCGTTTTGTTTAATTGCACTCATTTTATTTTGCTCAACTGAAAAAAATCCTATTAAAGTTTTAGACAAAAAATTTAATGCTAAAAGCCAGAAGGATTTCGTGCTTTTTTTTTGCCATTCCCAAAAATCGAAAGCAACTTGTGAAGGGAAGTAGGTGTCGATTCGACAATTCCCCACAGAACAAGAAAAAAGCCACTTCGGGCTTTCTTTCTATTCCTAGTGAACAGAATCAGCATCCATTTATTGGTCTTTTACCTTTCATAAACCCATGAAAAAACCTGAATCTCAGCTCTCCGGCCAATCGCGGAGAGAATTTATTAAAAACGCGGCCATCGCCTCCTCCTTTTTTATCGTGCCTCGTCACGTATTGGGTGGCTCAGGCTTCACCTCCCCATCAGATCAGCTCAACCTTGCAGCCATCGGTGCTGGAGGTAAGGGGAAAAGTGACATCTTCAACGCCTCCGTCAACGGCAGAGAACGTGTGGTCGCCCTTTGTGACGTTGATTTTTCCGGTTCCGCCAAGGACTCCGTCGCCAGCTTCCCTAAAGCCAAGCTGTATGCAGATTACCGCAAGATGCTGGACGAGATGAAGGACATCGATGCGGTGACCATCTCTACCCCTGACCACGTTCACGGCCCTGCGGCCAAATATTGCATGGAGCGTGGTAAGCACGTGTACGTGCAAAAGCCAATGACACACAATATCCGCGAAGCGCGCGTGCTCACCCAGATGGCCAGAGACCAAAAAGTGGTTACGCAGATGGGCAACCAGGGCGCCTCCAACCCACTCATGGACATGATTAAGGGCTGGATGGATTCGGATAAAATCGGTAAAGTATCTAAGGTACAAATCTGGACCAACCGCCCTGTATGGCCTCAAGGAGGCCCTTTCCCCGCTTCAGATGCAAGCAAGCAGCCTAGCGCAATGGATTGGGACCTATGGCTTGGCCCCGCTCCGGAGATTCCATTTACACCCAACCTACACCCCTTCAACTGGAGAGGATGGTGGGATTACGGTACAGGAGCGCTTGGTGACGTGGGATGCCACCTTATGGACATTCCCTTCCGCATGCTCGGCCTCCACTACCCGCTCGATGCAGAATGTTCGGTAGGTTCGGTATACTCCCAAATGTGGACCCCCGATTACAATCCTGACGGCTGCCCAGCTTCGTCATACATCACGCTTCACTACGGTGCCACGGCCAAAAATCCAGTGCCACTAGAAATGACCTGGATGGACGGTGGCATTCGCCCTTCTCACCCAGACATCATCCCTGCAGACCATGACCTTGGCGGAGCCAACTCTGCCAATGGAGTCATGATGATCGGAGAAAAAGGAATCATCACCCATAATATCAACGACAGTTCCCCGCTGATGCCAAAGTTGTATCTAAACGACGGAACGCAGGAATTTGGTCCCGACCGCCTAGAAAGCACGGAATCAGAATATGGTCACCAAAGAAAGTGGGTGGATGCCTGCAAGGCTGGGTTTGGATCAAGCGAACACAAAGGCTTGACCTCTTCCTTCGATTATGCTGGTCCGATGACCGAAACGGTGTTGATGGGTAACCTGGCCATCCGCAGCTACATGCTACGTAGGCCAAACAGCAAAGGACAACAAGAATTCTTTGGCCGTAGAAAGTTGCTTTGGGACGGTGAAAACATGCGCATCACCAACTTGGAGGAAGCCAACCAGTTTGTTGGACGTACCTACCGAGCTGGATTTGAGGTATAATCCCGTTCATACAATAAAACCAACCGTGAGCCTTTCGCTCACGGTTTTTTTGTGATTATTGTCGACCTTTCTTCCTCCAAAATTCAATCCCTCCATGAAGGCAATCCTACTAGAATCGTTCAAGCATCCTCCACGTGTCACCCAGGTGCCCGACCCTGAAACTCCCGAGCAAGGTATCCTCCTGGAAGTGAAGGCGAGCGGCCTGTGCCGCAGCGATTGGCATGCCTGGATGGGGCATGATTTGGACATCGAACTTCCACATGTCCCAGGACATGAGTTTGCCGGTATTATTCGTGAAGTTGGCAAAGGAGTAAAAAACTGGAAAGTAGGAGACCGGGTCACGGTACCTTTTGTCTGTGCCTGTGGTACCTGCCCTACCTGTCAGAGCGGCAACCAACAGATTTGTGACGACCAATTTCAACCTGGATTTACGCATTGGGGATCCTTTGCCCAATATGTTGCTGTGCACCGTGCCGAGGTCAACCTCGTCAAACTGCCTGACTCCGTAAGCTTCGAAGCTGCCGCCAGCTTAGGTTGCCGCTTTGCCACCTCCTTTCGAGGCATTGTTGCGCAAGGCAAGGTAAGCGGAGGCCAATGGGTAGCCATCCATGGCTGTGGGGGTGTAGGACTCTCGGCAATCCTCATTGCTGCAGCCCTGGGCGCAACGGTTATTGCAGTGGATATCAGCGAAGACAAGCTGGCTTTGGCTAAAGCTGCAGGTGCTTCTTTCCTAGTAAATGCCAAAAACACCGAGGATATCGCAGGGGCCATTCGTGACCTTAGCGGGGGTGGAGTGCATGTTTCAGTCGATGCCTTGGGGAGCAAGCGTACCTGCTATACCTCTATCGCTAGCTTGAGAAAGCGTGGCAAGCACATTCAAATTGGGCTGCTGGCCGGTAGTGAAACCGACCCACCCATCCCGATGCATTTGGTGATTGCCAAAGAACTGGAAATTCTGGGAAGCCATGGCATGCAAGGACATGCTTATCCGGAGATGTTGCAACTAATCTTGGACCACAAGCTTGCCCCAGAAAAGCTAATTGGCAAACGCATTTCACTTGAAGCTGCAGCAGAAGCCTTGGTACGCATGGATACTTTTGAAGAAACGGGGATGCTCATCATTGATCAATTTTAACGGCTGACAACCTATGAACAAGCAAAACAAAACACGCTGGTGGATCCAATCTGTTGGGGGGCTTCTACTCACGGGGACAGGACTTTCACTTAGTATCCATGCTGGGGTGGAGAAATTTGGTGGGGGTGAATGGTTTTGGACCGGCACCCTTGCTTTAGTTATTTTCCAAGCTGGGCTATGCCTCGTCATTGACGGGCTGAGGTACCGGTAGGCTAGTTTGAGCGCTGCAAATGGGAGCTGCTGACAATAAAATGCTGGCGGGACTGATATAGTGAGGGAATATGCTTAAATTATAAATTGTTCATTCATCAATTGCGGCTTTCTAAGCGGGCCGATTTTTACCGATAAAAACATAATCATTTTATAATCAAATAGTTAATTATTTTTAAACCAAACGGTTCAAACGAGGTCTAACTCCAAACTGAAGAAATTATGATCAAGAAAATCACCTTAGTAGTAGCCATCCTCTTGGTAGGATTGCAGTTTGTGCCAATGGAAAAAAATGAATCGGGCAGCACCAACTTTGACTTGGCCAAAAGCTATGAAGTACCAGACCATGTGGCTACGATCTTACAAGGGGCATGCAACGATTGCCATAGCAATTCCACCACCTACCCCTGGTATAGCAAAATTCAGCCCATAGGCTTTTGGCTAAACAGCCATACCAACGAAGGCAAGGAGCATCTTAACTTTTCAGACTTCACCTCCCTACCCCTGCGGGTGCAAAATCACAAGTTTGAGGAGATTGTAGAAATGGTTGAAAGCAAAGAAATGCCGCTTCCCTCCTACACTTACTTGGGCCTCCACCCCGAAGCCAAGTTGACCGATACACAACGTCAACAGCTTGTGGATTGGGCCAAGGCGCAAATGGACCTGTTGGCTGCCACACATCCTGCCGACAGCCTAAAGATGAAACCAAGGCCAGCAAAAGCCTCCTAAACCAGCCATTCGGAAAAGCGTCGGCTACGCTCTCCTAACTCCTAATTCAACTAACATGCCCAACTTTACAGCTACCGAAGTCAGATGGGGTGTCTTGGGCGTGGGCAAGGTCTGCGAACTGAAGTCTGCGCCTGCCATGAACACCATTGCCCACAGCCGCCTTGTGGCCGTAATGCGGCGCGATGCTGAAAAAGCAAGAGACTATGCAGCCCGACACGGTGTACCCAATTGGTATGCCCAAGCAGAGGAACTGATCCACGATCCAGAAGTAAATGCCGTTTACATCGCCACACCTCCCCACGTGCACCTGGAACTTACCGAGCTGGTTGCCAAGGCAGGCAAGCCGGTATATGTAGAAAAACCCATGGCCCGCACCTATGCGGAGTGCCAAAAAATGATCCAGGTTTGCAAGGAAGCAGAGGTACCCTTATTTGTGGCCTACTACCGAAGAAAGCTCCCTCACTTTGTGAAAATCAAGGAGCTGATCGAAGAAGGCGCCATTGGAGAGGTCCGTACCGTGCACGTCAACCTCAAGCAAACACTCACGCCCACTTTAGCAAGCCAGACGGATAGCAATTGGCGGGTAATTCCTGAAATTGCCGGAGGCGGCTACTTCTTTGATCTCGCCTCCCATCAACTCGACTTGCTGGACTTCTTTTTTGGCAAAATCACGCAAGCCACAGGCTTTTCCACCAACCAGGCCAAAGCCTATCCTGCGGAAGACTTGGTCACTGGCAGCTTTGTCTTTGAAAATGGGGTCATCGGCACCGGCAATTGGTGCTTCAGCAGCTGCCCCTCCTCGGAAATCGACGAGGTGGTGATCGATGGCGCCAAAGGACAAATCCGCTTCGCCACCTTCGGAAAAGGGGAGTTTACCTTAATCAAGTCTTTTGAAAAACCCCTTCATTATCACCTCCAACTCCCAACGCATATCCAGCGGCCGCTCATTCAAAGCATCGTGGACCAATTGCTCGGTACTGGAAGCTGCCCAAGTACAGGAGAGACCGCTGCTCGTACCAATTGGGTGATGGGGGAATTAGTAAAGAATGTCGTATAGGAAGTACTCAAATTTAAAAGGACCCTCAGGCATAACCATGGATAAAAAAATCGTCACCATAGACAACCACCTAGACTACCACTACATCCACCGAAGCAACTGGCTTCGAGCGGCGGTATTGGGTGCCAACGACGGGATTATTTCCATTTCAAGCCTTGCCATCGGTGTAGCTGCTGCTAGCGGCATGAAGGAGCCTATCGTCCTAGCTACCGTAGCCGGCTTAGTGGCAGGAGCGCTGTCTATGGCTGCGGGTGAGTACGTGTCAGTAAGCTCGCAAACTGATACTGAAAAAGCCGACATCGCACGAGAAAGGCAGGAACTCGATGAAATGCCGCAAGAAGAACTGGAGGTGCTGATTCAAATTTATGAGAAGCGTGGTCTGAAAAGAGAAACCGCCCGCCAAGTAGCTTTGGAGCTCACTGAAAAAGATGCGCTAGGCGCCCACATCCGAGACGAGCTCGGCATCAACGAATTGAGTCAAGCCAAACCCATACAAGCCGCACTTGCCTCAGGAGCTTCCTTCACCATCGGTGGTTTTTTGCCCCTAGCCATTGTGTTGCTAGCACCGGTACGAGGCATGGAATATTGGCTTTATGGCTTCACCCTGATTTTCTTAGTGATTCTAGGTATCGCCTCTGCCAAAGCAGGAGGATCAAGCATCCAAAAAGCAATCGTCCGAATTGCCGTTTGGGGCACAATCGCCATGGGTCTATCGGCTATGGTAGGTTACTTTTTTGGTGTGAAAGTATAACCCCACAAATTCTTGAATTAGCAAAAAAATAAGTTGATTTGAAGGGTTATTGAATTTCAAAACAATTACTTCCCAAGTCACCCTAAAACTATGCATTTAACCCGTTGTTTGTTTTTGCTCTTTTTCATTTCAGCAGCGCTACAGGTGAAGTCCCAAACCGTTTGTGATCTAGAAAGTAGAGCCAAGCTGGAGGCTACTTTAGAAAAATTCTCAAATTCAACCTATGGTCAATTGGAGACGGGGGATTTGGTTTCGACAATTGGCAAAAGCTTTTTAGGGACTCCCTATGTAGAAAAAACATTGGAGCTCCCAGGAAAGGAACAGGTGGTCATCAACTTGAAGGGTTTGGATTGCACCACCTTTGTGGAATCTGTACTTGCACTTACACTCACATTGAAGCAAGGAGACTTCCAATTTGATGAGGTAGCTTCAACGCTTGAAAGTATGCGTTACCTAAATGGCAGGAATACCGGCTATGGTTCACGACTTCATTACTTTAGCGACTGGATTTTCGAAAATGAAAAGACAGGTAGAATTATCCACCTCAGCAAATCTTTGGGAGGGATTGCCTCACCAAACATCCCTTCCTTTATGTCGGCAAATCCAAAGGCTTACCCCCAATTGACAGATCCTACAAACGTGGCTTCCATCCAAGAAAGAGAAGCGATTTTAGCCTCTAGAGAAACGTATTTCATTCCCAAAGAGAAAATCCATTTGATTGAAAACATGCTTCAAAATGGAGATATTATTGCAATAACCACACCTATCAAAACCCTTGATGTAGTCCATGTAGGTTTTGCATTGGAACAAGATGGTCGGATCCATCTTATGCATGCAAGTTCAGTGTCTAGAAAAGTGGAAATTTCCAAACTTCCTTTACCAGAATTCCTCATGCAAAACCGATCGCAAACAGGAATTATGGTTAGTCGGTTGGTGCTTCCTCAACAAAATAAATAACCGGTTTATCCACCAATAAGTACCTCAAACATCCGCCTTTTGGTTAGTTTTAAGTGCAAAATTTTCAGCCCCCTTATGAAACGAGTTCTCCTTATTTGCCTCCTATTTGGTAGCCTTACGGCAAATGCCCAAACATTCGACTCCTCCCTACCCATCAAATACCGAAATATTGGCCCCTTTCGGGGTGGCAGGTCGGTAGCGGCCTCTGGGGTGATTCAAGATCCATTGACCTATTATTTCGGTACTACCGGAGGGGGGCTTTGGAAAACAGCCGATGCAGGTCAGCATTGGGAAAATATCTCCGGTGATTTTTTTACTACCAGCTCAGTAGGGGCAGTTGCGGTTGCAGAAAGTAACCCCAACATAGTTTACGTAGGCATGGGAGAGCATGCACCGCGAGGCGTCATGACCACCTATGGCGATGGGGTCTACAAATCAACCGATGCCGGCAAAACCTGGAAAAAACTAGGTTTGGAGAAGACACAGCATATCTCACGTATTCAGATTCACCCCACAAATCCTGACCTGCTGTACGTAGCCGCCCAAGGTGCTCTCAATGCACCTAACGAGGACCGAGGCGTATACAAAAGTAGTGACGGCGGTTTAACTTGGGAAAAAGTGCTTTTTGTAGATAATCTGACGGGTGCTGTGGAGCTTTCGATGGACATGAATTTCCCCGAAATCCTCTATGCCGCGATGTGGGAGCACCAGCGCTTCCCATGGCAAGTAAAGTCAGGAGGGCCGGGTTCGGGCCTCTACAAGTCCACGGATGCGGGTGAAACCTGGAAAAAAATCCATAACGGACTCCCAGAAGAAAAAGGGAAGATGGCCATTTCCGTCTCTAGAGCGAACTCTAACAAGGTTTACGCCTTGATCGAAAGTAATACCGAGAAAGATTTGGGTGGCCTATTTGTTTCGGATGATGCAGGAGAAAGCTGGTCGTTGATCAACAAAAGCAACCGCCTCACGCAACGCGCTTGGTACTATATCGAAGTGTTTGCAGATCCAGTAAATGAACATAAAGTTTACGTTCAGAGCGCCCCTTTCTTGGTATCCATTGATGGAGGGAAAACCTTTGAAGACATCGATGGCCCGCACGGAGACTACCACGACTTGTGGATCAACCCAAAAAATCCAAACAACCTCATGCTGGCTGACGACGGCGGGGGATCCATCTCCTTCAATGGGGGAAAAACCTGGTCTACACAAAGTAACATGCCCACCGCACAGATGTACCGCATCAACGTGGACAACCAGTTTCCCTACCGCATCTATGGCGGACAGCAAGACAATACCTCTTTGGTGATCTCCAGCATGGCCTTGGGCCGCGGTGGCATCAGCCAGGAACATTGGAACTACTCCGCCGGTGGCGAATCTGCATTCTTGGCTTTTGACCCAAACAACCCTCGCTATGTTCTGGGAGGCAGCTACCAAGGCACCATTGAGGTGCTTGACATGGAAAATCAGGGGTCTACCAACATCATGGCCGCGCCCATCCAATACCTGGGTATGGATGCTAAAGACATGAAGTACCGGTACAACTGGAACGCTCCGATCATCTGGTCCCAGCACGAACCAAATACCTACTACCATGGGGCACAGGTGCTATTGAAAACGCAGGATTGGGGTAAAACTTGGACTGAAGTTTCTCCAGACCTGACACGTAATGAAAAATCCAAACAAGGAAAAGGAGGCGTACCCTTCACCAACGAAGCAGTTGGAGCGGAAAATTACGGCACACTCGCCTATGTAATCGAAAGCCCTCATGCAGCAGGCACTATTTGGACAGGAAGTGATGATGGACTCGTACAACTCACCCGAGATGGTGGTACTACCTGGACAAACGTGACACCCAAGGACCTGAAAGAGTGCTTAATCAATGCCATTGAAGTATCTCCACACGATCCTGCCACAGCCTATATCGCGACAACACGCTACAAATTCAACGACTATACCCCCGCACTCTACAAGACCAGCGACTACGGCAAGACCTGGACCAACATCTCCAAAGGGCTTCCTTACGGGGCATTTACGCGTGTTGTTCGCGAAGATACCAAGGTGAAAAACCTTCTTTTTGCTGGAACTGAGCAGGGCATGTATCTGTCGAAAGATGGAGGCAGCACCTGGGTTTCTTTTCAGCTCAACCTTCCTTTGACGCCCATCACCGACTTGAAAGTAGCTCACGACGACTTGATCGTGGCCACAGCAGGAAGGTCATACTGGATTTTGGATGAGCTCAATGCTGTTCGTGAAGCCAAAGCAAGCATAGAAAAGCCAACACTCTACACACCAGAAAAAGCACTCTTGGGCAACTGGTCTTCCCCCATGAATGGAGGCAACTTAGAAGGATTCACTGGCACAAATCCAAGCCAAGGACTCAACCCCGCCAACGGCATGGTGATTTATTACCACCTTCCCGCCACGTTTGCAGACAGCACCGAATTGGTCTTGGAGATTCACGATGCCCAAGGAAATTTAGTGCGCAAGTTAAGTTCCAAAGGAAACCCAGATTTCCAGTCCTACGCTGGAGGTCCGAGCCCAGACCAGAAGATTTCTACCCGCAAAGGAATGAACCGATTCGTTTGGGACCTACGCTACCCTACTGTTCCAGGCATACCAACCGCCTACATCGAATCCAGCTACCGAGGACATAAAGCCATTCCTGGCACCTATACACTACGACTAAGTGCTGGAGGCATCGCTACAGAGACCAAAGGGGAAATCCTTGACCTACCGGGAACTGGACTTACTGCAGCAGACTACCAAGCATACCACCAGTGGATGAGCCTCCTAGAAGCAGAGGTTACTGCCATGCATCAACTTGTCAACCAGGCCAAAGGCTACCAAGACCAGCTCAACGACTTGGTGGGTAGAATGGCAGAAAAGCCCGAGTACAAGGAGCTTAAACTTGCGGCACAAGCCCTAATAAAGGAGCTGTCTGCTTGGGATGAAAGCATGATCCAGCGCAAATCTACCGCCTACGATGATGTGGAAAATTTCCCGAATAAGTTTACCGCCAACTTCCTATTTATGATGAACCATGGCGAAAGTAGCGTTCCACGCATCAACGAAGGCACCAAAGCACGACATGCCGAGTTGATGGAGCAGTGGAAACCCCTTGAGGCAGAGGGCAAACGACTAGTAGGAACGGCTATACCTGCTTTCAATGCCCTAGCCAAGGAAAAAGGGGTAGGTGTGCTTTTCCTAAAATAAGCATGCCCCCGGAGCAGGAATCAAGAATATCTTGGTTCCTGCTATTTTTCCCCTTGCTATTCTTGAACAAAAAAAAGATACCATGCGCCACCTCCTGTTCGTCCTTTTATTGACCCTTTTTGCGGCCTGTGCTCAGCAACCCAGCTCTGAGAGCGAAGCGATTGCATTGCCTGTAGAAGACTCCATTTTTACCACTCCACTCGGTAAAACGTATCCTTTATCAGTTCCAAATGAAGCGGCGCTAGCAAATTTTGAACAGGCAAAGAAAGCGTACGAGGCCAATCCTACTGATGTGGAGGCTCTCATTTGGTATGGCCGGAGAACTGCTTACCTAGGAAGGTACCGTCAGGCTATTGCCATCTACACAGAAGGCATCAAAAACTTCCCACAGGATGCCCGATTGTATCGGCACCGTGGCCACAGGCACATCAGCATTCGGAATTACGAAGCAGCAATAGCGGATTTGGAAAAAGCTTCCTCATTGATACAGGGAACGGAAGATCAGATCGAACCCGATGGCATGCCCAATGCACAAAATATCCCCTTGAGTTCCCTACACAGCAACGTCTGGTACCACCTTGGCCTCGCCTACTACTTGACTGAACAGTACGAGAAAGCGTACAGCGCCTACCTATACTGTAGAGAAAGTGGGTCCAACTACGACAATATCGTGTCCAGCACCCATTGGCTCTACATGATTCAGCGGCGCTTGGGCAATCCAAGCCGTGCAGACTCTCTTCTAGCACCCATTGAGCCAGATGGGGTTGTCATCGAAAACCAGAGCTATGCACGCCTTTGCGGCCTCTACAAGGGCTTTATTCCAGCGGATTCTTTGGCACAAGCTGGTCCAGGTAATCCCTCCAATGACGCAGAACGCTACGGGCTGGCCAACTGGTACCTATACCAAGGCGATAGCGTACGTGCCCGCCAATTGATGGAGTCCTTAGTGGAGGAAGCTGCCTTCAGCTCGTTTGGCTACCTCGCGGCAGAGAGCGACCTGATTCATTATTTTTCCAAAAAGAAGTAAGCCAGAAACTTCTAAAGGCTCACAAATCAGTTGCCTTGACACTCAGCACCGCACGGTCTGAGGTAAAAATCAAGGTTTCGGTGGTTCCCACTTGGTAACTCGTACGGCCTTTTTTACCACCAGAAGCCAAGGCTACAATAGCTATGCCTTTGGCTGCGCAAAAAGAGTGGATACCTTCGACAATGTTGCGGTCATTGATGACATGCAAATGGAAAGTCATTTCCTCATTGCCTTTTGAAAAGGCCTTCATGGAACGTTCCGCCTCCGTAGAATTCAAAAAATGCTCCGGCGTGTTGACATAAACCAGGTGCAGGGAAGCAGTAAACAACTTAACAAAGGGAATCAGTGCGACGAAGGCTTGCTTGGCATGGGCATCAAATAGGGAGGCAAAAGCCAATTTCCGAAAGGCATTGCCATCTAGCGCTTTTTTAACAGCGAGCACGGGGCAGGCCGCATTTCTGAGCACCTTTTGGAGGGTAGACCCAATAAAATTTCCTTCAGCAAACCCTTTTCCATAGGCTCCCAACACGACTAAATCTACTTGATTCTTAGTGATCACCCGAAGAATTTGCTCTGCAGGAACCCCTATTTTAACCAGCACTTCCGCCTGTACCTTGGCAGGGGCTACCATTTTGAGGTACTCGGGAATTCGGGCACTGGCCTCATCCATTTCTAGCTGGAGTTGCGGATAGCCCGCTCTAGCTTTCTCGGGTAGCAAATCCCAATCAATTTCTGAGGGGATTACCGTCACGCAGATCAGTTGAGCCTCTGCCTTTGCTGCGATTTTTTTGGCAGTCAGTAAGGCAGCAAGCGAATATTCGGAAAAATCAAAGGGGACAAGAATCGTTTTCATGACACGCTAGTTTTTGGAGGTGTCACCAAAGGTTAAAAAAAACAAGTCCCAAAAACTTGCTGAAAATCAGCTGAAAACATGATAAAAACGGGTAAATAAAACCCGTTAAAAAGTATACTCCATTTTTAGGTTGCAGCGCCCATAACTCCCGCACTCGAGCATGCAGGGCGTAAAGCCAAGCCGCGTGTAAAGCCTTACCGCTGCTTCTAGCTTAGTGTGCGTGTAGAGTTGGACTTTTATAGCACCTTTTCGGCGGGCTATAGCCAAAAGCTCCTTACCAAGCAGCTCCCCTACCCCCCTGCCTTGAAAAGCGGGATCTACACCCATCTTAATCATTTCCCAAACTCCTTCCTCTGCACCGGGAATCAGGGCTACGGTTCCCGAGATATCCAATCCCGATTGGGCAAAAATAATTTCCCCACCCTTTTCCAAGATTGTCTCCTCCGGATACTCCAGTTGCGCAAGGTCAAATGGCTCAAGTGAAAAATATTCCTTCACCCAGCGCTTGTTGATGGATGCAAAGTAGGGCTGCAGGTCCGGAGAAAAGGGGATAATTTGAAAAGAAGTCATGAGCGATACATAAAATTCCTACCAAAAGTAGCGCAAATCAAGTAGCTTGGAAACCAAAACCATCGGACTCCATGAAAAAGATCTTTTTTGCCCTCGCCCTCTTGCTCGGTTATGGACTTCATTCCCTAACCATGGCACAGACACCCGCTGAAAACCTGCAGCGCCTTGGCTTGACTGTGCCTGAGATCAGCCAACCCATTGCCAACTACGTGAAGTGGAAGCAGGTGGGTAACTTACTCTACTTGGCTGGGTCAGGCCCAAAAATCTACGGAAAGGTGGGTGCAGACCTAAGCACCGAAGAAGGATATGCGGCTGCCAAGGCTACCGGCTTAGAGATTATTGCTGTGCTGCAAGCCGCAACAGGCGACCTTGGTCGAATCAAACAGTTTGTCAAGGTATTGGGCATGGTAAATTGCACGCCGGACTACACGGCACAGCCAGCAGTCATCAATGGTTTTTCTGACTTGATGGTTGCCGTATTTGGTGAAAAAGGCAAGCATGCCCGATCGGCTGTTGGGGTAGGTTCACTCCCGAATAACATGGCCGTAGAAATCGAAGTCATTGTCGAATTGGAAGACAAGTAAGCTACGGGAGGAGCACTCCAAGCCCTAGGCTTTAAAACAAACTACCCTGAAAGGGATGGCCTTCTAACTCCAAGAGGGCTTTTTTCTTGTCCAAACCTCCAGCATATCCTGTAAGGCTTCCATTACTACCGATGATACGATGGCAGGGCAAAATAATCAAGAGCGGATTGGCTCCTATGGCCGTCCCTACTGCACGAATGGCTGCTGGATTGCCCAGTTGCTCGGCTAACTTGGCATAGGTTGTAGTTTGCCCGAAAGGAATTTTTCCAACAGCAAGCCACACCTTCCGTTGAAAGTCGGTTCCTCCCAAGCCAATAGGTAGGTTAAAGATTTGTCGTTGCCCCAGAAAATATTCATCCAATTGCTTCTTGGCTTCTAACAAAAGCGGGTCCGTAAGTTCCCCTTCAGGCAGCTCCTGGGTGAATTTCAATTCCGAAAGGCAATCCTCGCGGGTGCTGAGTTGGATGTTTCCTAGTGGTGAGGAGATGATGGGCATGGAGGAGGAATGAGGGGTTAAAGGTTAATTTACCTGCCGAAGGCAGGTTGTAAAAAAAGTCCGCTTTTTTAACTGATGCACAAGCGGTATTTCCAGACCTCCCGTACTTGCGTCACCTCCACCTCAAAGGGAGGATAGATGGGGTTGGCAGAGCAGAGCAACAGTTTTTGGTTGGCCTTGATTCGGTTGTACGCCAGTTTAAAGGTAACCCCATCCTGCTCAGTGACAATGACATAGCGCTCACCATCATTCAGACGAGTCCAATCCTCTACGTATTCACAGACAATCCAGGCGCCATCCGGGATGGGAAGCATGGAATCCCCATCTACTTGAAAGACCCGGTGTTTTTTATTCGAAGGAAGAAAAGGCAACGAAAATCTCGGCAAGTCGGAGATAAATTCCGGGTCGGCAAATCCCGCCAAGTAGCTCGCCTTGGCCCTTTGCGAAACTACTTCAATCAACTCCCGTCCTGCTGCATCCACCGTGGTGGAAAGGATGCGAAGGTTACGGCCTCGGAGAAACTGGTCCGTTTCCAATAGTTCGCGCAACTTGTATTCCGAATAGGAAGCCAGCTCCTCCCGAGCCAACACATCCAGGGACAGCTTGAAGTAATCGGCAAAAAGGAGGAGCACCTCCAAGGGAGGGGTAATGTTACGTTCGTACCCAGCAAGCTTGGATCGAGAAACTCCCAATGCCTGAGCGAGCGTCTCCTGGGTCAAGCCCTTCTTTTTGCGAAGAAATTTGAGGTTAGTATGGACGCCCATTGCATCAATTTTTAAAACGCTTGAAATACAGTAGAAATAAACTCATAACTAGTTAGGTGTACCCTAGAGCTTGTCCAATTCAAGGTGTTGGATTTCAGAGACGCGTAGTAGCGCTTTATCGTTACTGACAAACCTATCACAGCCAGACTCGAGTGCCACAGCAAGTTGAAGCGCGTCCATTGGTTTCAAAAAAGAATACCTACTCCGCAAAGTGGCCGCTTGGTCTGCAATGGGTTGTGTGATTTCAGCTAAGGGAATTGCCAGGGTATTCAATAACTCTTGGTACCCTGCTATCAAATCCAATCTATTTGCCTTCTTGGGCGCAACAGTAAACTCCATCCAAGTAATCACACTCGTGATCATCTCGTTATTTCTTAGCAGGCTACCTAGAAAAAAATCCTGTACTCGAATGCCATAGCTAGGATGCCGCTCTACTAGGTAAATAAAAATTGAGGTGTCAATAAAGAACTTCATAATCAAAGCCTGTCACTTGTTCGAAGATCTTTGATGTATGCTTGGGAATCTGTAGTCCATAGTCCATTTCCCATACCTGCAATTTTCTCTATTGCCTCTTTTGCAAGTTGCAGCCGATCCGCCTGATGAAGCAATTCTTGGATGACCTTCTGAAGATCCTCCGCAGGCAAGGTTCTAATTTCCTGAATTAAAATTTCAACTTTTGACATGATCGTTTGCGATAAGGAAGACTTTACTACTACAAATTACGATTTTTCTTTTAAGCTGTTGATTTTCATCGTGTTTCTACGCCAATCCTACTGTGTTTTTCTTTCTCCCCGACAACTTCCGCCAGACATTAGGTCAAATATATAGATTTGTTTATATTATAAACAATTAATTGTTTAAATAATTAACAATTTGATTGTCTCATTTTTTACCAGTGCCCAAAGAGAATAAGGCTTGAAGTTCAATTAAGTGAGCTGTGGACCGTGGTCTGCCGTCTGTGGACGATTATCCGCAGTGGTTAACCCTCCCTATTGAGCCAATGGTAGGATTGCGGATAATCCCAATTAACAATTCAAATGGAGGAAAAACGAAGCATTGTACACCTAGATCTGGACACCTTTTTTGTGTCTGTAGAGCGGCTTTTTGACGACCGCCTCAAAGGCAAGCCTATCCTCATTGGGGGTGCAAGCGACCGAGGGGTTGTCGCCTCCTGCAGCTACGAAGCCCGGAGATTTGGCGTGCACTCCGCCATGCCCATGCGCACCGCTAGGCAACTCTGTCCGGAAGCAATTGTCGTGCGCGGAGATTTTGAAAAATACAGCCAAAAATCCCAAGAAATCACCGAAATCATCCGGGAAGGAGTTCCCTTATTCGAGAAAGCCTCCATCGATGAATTCTACATCGACCTCACCGGCATGGACCGCTTCTTTGGCTGCTTCAAGTTGGCCCACCAACTCCGCCAACGCATCATCCAAGAAAGCGGACTCAACATTTCCATGGGGCTTTCCCAAAACAAAACCGTCTCCAAAATTGCCACAGGCGAAGCCAAGCCCAACAACGAAAAACAAATTCCACTCGGAGAGGAGAAAACCTTCCTCTCCCCCCTGTCCGTACGGAAAATTCCGATGATCGGCGAAAAAACGGCCCAAACACTCTATAACATGGGGGTGAAAAAAGTACAGACCCTACAACAAATGCCTGCACAACTCCTAGAAGCCACCTTTGGGAAAAACGGGAAACTGATCTGGGAGAAAGCCAACGGCATCGATCTCAGCCCAGTGGTCCCCTACTCCGAAGCCAAATCGCTATCCTCCGAAAACACCTTCGAAGAAGACACCATCGACACCCAGCTCCTGGAAGCCACACTGGTTGCCATGACGGAACAGCTCTCCTCCAAACTCCGGCAAAAAGGGCAGCTCACCGCCTGCCTAAGTGTGAAAATCCGCTACTCCGACTTTGAAACCCACAGCATACAGCAGCGCATCTCCTACACCTCGGCAGACCATAGCCTGCTGCCCATCGTCAAGGAACTCTTCCGCAAACTCTACACCCGACGCCTACTCATCCGCCTGGTGGGCGTGCGCTTCAGCCACTTGGTCTATGGCAACTACCAGATCAAACTCTTCGAAGACAGCCAGGAACAAATCAACCTCTACCAAGCCTTGGACAAATTAAATGTCAAATACGGCGACAAAACCGTCTGCCGAGCCATGACCATGGGCATAGGAAGGCGAAGGTTCAATCCATTTAATGGAATGGAGGCCTGAGAAGAGTGCTAGAAAATTGCCTCCACGCTACCGATAGTATCCAAAAATCTCAGTAGTTTGGAGGCAAGAACAAGCGCACATTTTCTCCCCAAGGCCCCATGCTCCCCTACCTCTTTTGCAGTGCTCGAATTGGATTTCGCCGTTGGCACGAGACCGACTTGGAAGCATTTACGGCCATCAACACCGACCCAGAGGTGATGCGCTTTTTCCAACGGCCACTCCCCAAAGCAGATACCCAAGCCATGATGGAGCGTATGGAGCGCCTCTACGAGGAAAAAGGATTCTGCTACTTTGCCGTTGACGACTTGGAGAGCCAAACGCTGATCGGTACCATTGGCCTAGGATGGAAAACTTTTGAAGCGGACTTTACCCCCACTGTAGACATCGGCTACCGCATCGGAAAGGCCTGGTGGAACCAAGGCTTTAGCACCGAGGGAGCCGCTGCCTGCCTACACTATGCACGACAACTCCAAATCCCAAAAGTGGTAGCCATGGCTTCTATCGGAAACCTGGCTTCCATCCAAGTCATGAAAAAAATCGGAATGCAGCATTGGAAAGAATTTGACCATCCCGAACTGCAGGATTCACCAGGCATCCAACGCTGTACTTTGTACCAAATCTCCCTCTAAATTTTCATCAAAACTCGAATAGCCGCAGATGTCCTATTTTAGCGAACAGCATTTTCAAAATCTCAGTCCCTCGGATATCCTTGCCGGTGAATACGATGCCTGTACCTTTTCAAACTGCAACTTTGCTACCGCCTCTTTCCAACAGGCGAGTTTTGAAAATTGCCTGTTTGAAGACTGCGATCTAAGCAATATCAAGGTAGTCAAGGTGAATTTTCAGAATGTCCGATTCGTGCGCTGCAAAATGCTGGGAATCGCTTTCGCTTCTGCAAACCCCTTCCTACTGGAGCTCCACCTAGAAAACTGCGTCCTCGACTACTGCAATTTTTACAAACTCCCCCTCAAAAAATCGAAGTTTATCCAGTCTCGATTGCGGGAGGTAGACTTTTCTCAAGCCAACCTGAGTGAAGCAAGTTTTCAGGGTTCTGACCTCCTCGGAGCAGTATTCGACCAAACCAACCTAGAAAAAGCCGACTTTCGGGAAGCCCTTCACTACCGAATTGCTCCTGAACTCAATGCAATTAAGGGTGCACGATTTGATCTCGCTGGTTTGCCTGGCTTACTCGAATCCTATGGAATCAAGGTAGATTAACGCTAGAAACCCTTATTTTTTAAAGTAACTGTCTCGGATGGCCTTGAATTCGGAACCTTCCTTCCATCCTGGCCATTTAGTTGAGTTGGCAAGATTGCGACCTACTTGATACAGCAACTGCACATCGTCCACTGCACCATCTAGATTCCATCGCTTGGGGTCGTAGGCATCAGCTGGTTTGTGGTAGTACTGAGCCACATATTCCTCCTGAAGCTGCTTTCCATACTCCTTCCCTTTCTCCACATGGTCGATTCCGGTTCCAATATACAGGGCTGGAATTCCTATTTTGGCAAAATTGAAATGGTCAGATCGAAAATAGTAACCCACTACAGGATTAGGTTCAGGGGCAGCATACCGTCCCAATTTTTTGAGTTCCTCGTCCAATAAATCCTCCATTTCGGATTGACCTACTCCAATGACAGAAACATCTTTCATTTTTCCGTAAGGATTCACACCGTCCATATTGATGTTGGCTACCGTTTTTTCTTTGGGATAGATTGGCTGCTTCGCATAAAAGGCCGAGCCCCACAACCCTTGTTCCTCTGCCGTGACCGCCAAAAACACCACGGTTCGGTCGGGTTGCTCGTCTGTCTTGAACGCTTTTGCCAAGGCCAACAGGGCGGCTGTCCCAGAGGCATTATCCAATGCTCCATTGTAGATCGTATCGCCTGTTTCATCAGGCTTACCTATGCCAATATGGTCCCAGTGAGCCGAATAGATAATCACCTCCTCAGGAGCTGTCTTCCCTGTGATTTTGGCAATTACATTTTTGGAGACATTGTAGGTGGGTTCCACCGTAAGGCTGGTGCTTAGACGCATCCCGGTTGAAAACCCTTGAAAATCGGCCTTTCTCGCATTTTGCAAGAGCTCAGACTCATTCTTCCCCATTTTTTCAAACAGCTGCTTCGCAAAAGGCAGGGTAATCCAACCTTCAAATCCCAATTTATACTTGTCTTGACCTCGGTCGTCGAGGTAGAGCTTGGACGCTTTCCAGCTATTCTGAATGTTATTGAATCCATAACCCGCTGGAATCGTATTGTGCACAATCAAGCAGCCCAATGCTCCTTGACGTACCGCTTCCTCGTATTTGTAGGTCCAGCGACCGTAGTAGGTCATAGTATTCCCTTTAAAAAACGTGGAGTCTTCCGAACCAAATCCCGGATCATTGATGAGCACCACCACTATTTTTCCCTTTACATCCAAATTTTTGTAATCGTCCCATCCATATTCGGGGGCCACAATGCCAAACCCAGCAAAAACCACTTCCGCATCCTGAATACGAACTAGGGAATCCGGACGCTGGGTCCAAATCACAAAATCTTTCAACCCTTCTCCCACCACGGACCCTTGTGCGCTGGTAAACTCAATGGACTCTTCAGGGTGACTGACGATGGAGACCATGGGCACCTCTTGAAAATAGGAATCTCCGTTTCCCGGCTCAAGCCCCATTTCCTTGAATTTACTTTCCAAAAAGGATGTTGTGAGCTGCTCTCCTTCGGTAAATGGCATACGTCCCATAAATTCATCTGAAGAAAGGGTAATCAAATTGGGTTCTAAATCTGCTACCTGGAATTGATAGATGTTAGATTGATCGCTACAGCCGATCAAAAAGCCAGCAAGTAGTGCAAGAGAAAGCAGATTTTTCATAGTCAAAATCAAGAGTTAGCCTGGTATCAAGCCCTAAGGTAAAACAATTACCGCTTGATTTTCGGATGTCTAGGTCCAATTTGTACGCATCCTATTGGATTGCCTGAAATTTGCTTTACCTTTGTCACCGGCGGCACGACCAGCTCCTGCTGAATCCCCCAGGTCCGGAAGGAAGCAAGGGTAGGTGGTCGTAGCGGTGCGATGCCGCCTCTTTTTTTACCTTGGGGATCAAAATCCCTCTCCTCTACCGGTACCTATCCTAATTTATCTTCTAACTTTGTCTAGCCTCCTAGGCCTATTGGCATCAGAGGATTGCGCATTTTTCACCACCAAAACACAGCGACATGAAATTCTTTATTGATACAGCCAATCTGGACGAAATCCGTGAAGCCTACGACCTAGGCGTACTGGATGGCGTGACCACCAATCCATCCTTGATGGCCAAAGAAGGAATCACCGGAGAGGAAAACATCATCGCACATTACAAAGCGATCTGTAACATTGTAGACGACAAGGTAAGCGCAGAAGTGATTGCCACAGACTACGAAGGCATGATCCGCGAAGGCAAAGAACTCGCCAAACTAGATGATAAAATCGTGGTAAAAATACCGATGATTCGAGACGGTGTTAAAGCCATTCGCTATTTCCATAGCGAAGGAATTCGTACCAACTGTACGCTAATCTTCTCTTCTGGTCAAGCACTACTCGCTGCCAAGGCAGGGGCAACTTACGTGTCGCCGTTTATCGGCCGCCTAGATGATATCTCCTTTGACGGACTAGATCTTATTGCACAGATCGTACACATCTACCAAAACTATGGTTACCAGACGGAGGTCCTTGCTGCTTCGGTACGCCACAGCATGCACTTGATCAAGTGTGCTGAGCTGGGTGCTGACGTAGTCACCTGCCCACTCAAAGTTATCACCGGCTTGTTGAAACACCCACTCACGGATTCAGGCCTTGCAACGTTTTTGGCTGACCACGCCAAAGCTGCAAGCAAATAATTCGCACCTAACCCCACCCTAGCCCACTAATATGTACATCATCAAGGTAAAAGGAAAGGCAAAAATCCCCGACTACATCCAGGTTCGGGATGAGAATTTTGTACTAGTCGCCTATTTTAGAGCAGACCGCCCGATGAAAAGCGTAGAAAAGTTTGGCTTGGAAGGCAAAGAAGAAGCGCTTGAGGCCTTGATCAAAAACCTTCCTTTTGGGAAACTTCAAAAACTAGAACTCTAACCTCCATGGATTTCAGTACACTACCTGTGTTGTCAATGACGCAGGCCACCATCTTCCAAGGCGAAATGCCCGTTCTAAGTAACGTGAGCTTTTCCGTAGAGCAACACGAATTTGTCTTCCTTATTGGGCGAACAGGCAGTGGAAAAAGCTCCTTGCTCAAAACCCTCTATGCCGACCTCCCCTTGGAGTCCGGACTCGCAGAGGTAGTGGGCTATTCCCTCACGAATATCAAAAACAAGGATGTCCCCTTCCTGAGAAGAAAAATCGGAATCATCTTTCAAGACTTCCAGTTGTTTACCGACCGGTCAGTCCACGAAAACCTGTCTTTCGTCTTGAAAGCCACCGGATGGACCGACCCCCTACTCATCAAAGAGCGTATTGGAGATGTACTCCTTCAAGTAGGCTTGGTGGATGCCTTACAAAAAATGCCCCACCAACTCTCCGGCGGTGAGCAGCAGCGCGTAGTAATTGCCAGAGCTTTATTGAATAACCCTTCCATTTTACTAGCGGATGAACCTACAGGAAACTTAGACCCTGATGTGGCGGATGGAATTTTCAAATTATTTCAGGACATCAACAAAAAAGGCACTGCCATCCTGATGGCAACGCACAATCACGAACTGCTCCGCAAATACCCCTATCGAGTGCTGAAATGTGAAAAAGGAAAGTTGCTAGACAGCACCATGGACGACATCTCTTTCGCCTCCACCTTTTAAAATTGACTTTGAACAAAAAAAAATACCGACGGCCGTCGGTATTTTTTTTGATTATTGTTTTCGAGGATTAGTTCGTCTTCACCAGGTTTTCTTTGGCCTGCGTAAACGTAGGTTCTATGGCAAGGGCCTCATTGAAAGCTGCCTTGGCTTCTACCTTGGAGTTTTGATCCAAGAACACCAAGCCCTTCAAGTTGAGGGCCGCAGCCTTCATATTGACCTGCTGGGTTTCCGATTCGGACACTGCGAAGCCAATTTTCTCATCCGCCTTGGCCACTTTCATGAGCATGGTTAAGGAGTTCAACGCCTCTGCATAGCGCTTTACAGAATACTGCAGGAAGGCAGACTTGTAGAGACTGAAATTATCTCCTGTGAGCAAGTGGAGACTTTCGTAATAGGGCAAAGCGCGATCAAAGGCACCCAATTGTTCCAAGGAATAGGAGGCTATTTCCAAAGCCCCGACGTTCTTATCGTTGACTTTCAAAATATCCATGGCTACCAAAGCTGCAGAAGCATTTTGGCCCGCTTCAAAGTACAAGCTACCCAAAGCTTCCATGTAGCGGAGATCTTCTGGGTTTCTTGCCATCAAATCGTAAAGCTTTTGTTTAGCAATGGACAAGTCACTGTAGCGAAGCGCTGCCTCGTAGGCCATCAAATCCACCATATTGAGAGCGCTTTTTACTTTGGGGTCAAACTTTGGGATAGAATCTGCGGCAGTTTGGCCAAAGACAGTGGCGGCGCTACCCAACAAAAAGGAAACTAGGATGACAAATTTCTTCATATGGAGTTCGTATTAGGGTTTTTCAATAGGATAAAGGCCTTTTTCTTGTGCGATTACAAGCATGAGGCGCCTTGCCTCTTCTATGTTATTTTGGATTCGGCCTTCCAATATAGCTTCTTTGATTTCTTCTTTTATATCACCGATGATTTTTGAGGGTGAAATTCCAAAGGTCTCCATAATTTCTTCCCCACTCACTGGAGGTTGAAAATTACGTACCTGATCATTCTCCTCCACCTGATGGAGCTTTTGTTCCACACGATCAAAATTCTCTAAGTACCGCTGTACTTTCTTGTTGTTTTTGGAGGTGATATCTGCTCTACATAGCCGCATCAAATCGTCAATATCGTCTCCTGCATCAAAAAGCAACCTGCGCAAAGCAGAGTCTGTGACCTCATCTTTGACCAAAGCAATTGGACGAAGGTGGAGGCGCACCAACTTTTGCACGTACTTCATACGCTCGTCCATGGGAAGCTTCAATCGCTTGAATATCCCAGGCGTCATCCGTGCGCCCTTGTCTTCGTGGCCATGAAAAGTCCAACCTACCTTGGGATGAAAGCGCTTGGTAGCAGGCTTAGCAATGTCGTGTAAGATGGCCGCCCAGCGTAGCCAGAGGTCTTCCGATAGTTGGCATACGTTGTCCAGTACTTGGAGGGTATGGTAAAAATTATCCTTGTGAGACTTATCATCTACCGAGTCCACCCCTTGCAACTCTACCATCTCAGGAAAAAACTCGTGTAGCAGTTTGGATGCAAACAACAACTTGAAACCGTAAGAAGGCTTGGCGGTACGAATGATCTTATTTAGTTCGTCAATGATCCGCTCGGCAGAAATAATCTGCAGGCGGGAAGCGTTTTCCGACAGGGCAAAAAAAGTATCTGCTTCAATATCAAAGTCAAGTTGCGCTGCAAACCGCACTGCCCGCATCATCCGCAAGGGATCATCTGAAAAGGTAACACCTGGCAAAAGAGGTGTTTTGATGGTCTTAGATTTTAGGTCTTGTAATCCCCCAAACGGATCAAGTAGCTCACCGTAATTTTCAGGATTGAGGGAGATGGCCATCGCGTTGATCGTAAAATCCCTTCTCTCCAAGTCTTCTAGCAGGGTACCATCTTCCACAATAGGCTTTCGGGACTCCTGGCGGTAGGACTCTTTTCTTGCACCAACAAATTCAAGCTCCCAGTCTGCCAATTTAAGCATGGCAGTACCAAAATTTTTAAAAACCGAAAGAGGTACATGTTCCTCATAGGACTTGGCTACTTCTTGCGCCAAGTGAATACCACTGCCCACGCAGGTAAAGTCGATGTCCTTACTTGACCTTCCCAAGAGCAGGTCTCGTACATAGCCACCGACCACGTAGGTTGCTATACCTTCCCTTGCAGCCACTTTAGCTACTTGAGCAAAGACGGCGTGTTCGTCCAGCCTTTCTTTCAAATTCATCCCTTCTTGATTTTTACTTCTCCTTCGGGACCTAGAAAAAGCTCCTTCGTATTGGGATTATACAAAGGAAAAAACAGGGTCGTTTCCACATCCGGCACTCGCTCCTTTTCTTCGATAAACAGTACGGGTTGTGCCATTTGGTACAAAAGCTTGTTCCAGCTAGGCTCCTTGATCAAGGTGAACCGCACGGTTCCATCCGTCACCGCACCTATTGGTAGCAGTTGATTTACTGGACTTTGGTAAATGCTTGGTTTGGATGCAAAATCCACGATGTCCAACGAAACATCTGAAAAAGGAACACAAAGGGTGCGTATTTGAAACAAGTCAAAAAGCAGGTAAATCCCGTCGGGTACCTTTTCTTGAGCGGCCAAAGCGCCTTTATGTATGGAGAAAACCTTACCATTACCCTCTTTGAGGCAAACGCTTCCTTTTTCTTTAAAAATTTTTAAACTGGTGGTCAGGTCTAGCATGGCTTTTCTTATGCCCCAAAAATAAGGAGATTATCTGGCTAGACTACCAATCCATCAAATCATTATACATGCTCAGCCTACACAAGACCAAATGGAAAAGCTCTATTTGAAAAAAACGGATGAGCCTTAAAACAAAAAAGGCCCCGAAAATGCGGGGCCTTTAAAATGGGTTTTGTGAGATTTAACCTCTCAACCAGTTGATGAATGTTTGGTAGCCAACTCCGATTTCTCTAGCAAAAACAGCTTTCTTTTTGCCAGCAGCTTCTACCTTCTTCCATTCTTCGATGATTTTCGCTTTTTCTGCGTCAGAAAAAGATCTTCTTTTTCCTTCGGACTTAGCAGAAGAACCACCATTCAAGGCAGAAATTAATTCATTTAAGTCGGCTAAAAACTTGCTGTCTGTTAGAAACAAACCTGCAGCTTCTAATTTTTTTGTTACCCCATCTTTAGGATTTACAGGGGTTACCGAAATGCCTCTTGAAGCAGCTTCGTGTAGGTCTATTTTTTTGCCATCGGCAGTTACATAGACAAATCCATCTGATTTTTTCAAATCTACGATTGACTCTTTAATTAGTTCTCTCATGACTTTTTTGTTTATTTTTTTATTTTTAAAAATCGCCTGCAATATACTACCATAAACTAACTTCCAAAAATCTTGTTGCCAGAAAACTAAAAAATAATAAAATATTTTTTTTATTCAGTACAATTCAATTAATCCAGACTAGGCTATACCCCTTAATCTACAGTCTAAAATTTAATAAATCTGTCTCAATATCTCTAAAATTGATTTCAGTCCAGAAACAAGAATTTTAGCGACTGTCAGGCACAAGGTAAATAACTAGGCTAGTCTTTACTGTTTTAGTTCAAGCCATACGAGCTAAAGAATAACACGTAACTGCACCGGAAAGGTTTTATTAGTTAACCAAAATCATCACTAATTTAAATTTATCCTCTTCCTTAGCCCTCCTTATTTAAATCAAGTCAGCCAAAATCGGATTAGCATTTTTTAAGGTGCTTATTATATTTTTTTTTGTAGTAACTCCTTTTTTCAATAGAATTCGGGACTATAAAGTAAATCTTACCTCTAAAAATTCTAAACAAGGTTTTAAACAAACCTTTAATTTATCATAATACCACTTAAATAAAATACAAGCCGTCAAAAAATATTTATGAAGCGAGCCCTAGTAACAACCATTTGCAATATTTCTAATCAGTAGTTGAAAACATAACTTTTGTAAGTTCAATTTCTTTCCTCAAAAAATCCAAACCCGAACTGAAGGCCAAGTCGTGAAATTTTCCTACTTTTACATCCCATAGGAACTCTAGTTATTTCAACCCCTCCTCCGCTTCTTATGGCCTCAAAAACGAAATACATTTTTATTACCGGAGGAGTAACTTCTTCCTTAGGAAAAGGGATTATCGCCTCCTCTTTGGGCAAGCTTCTCCAAGCCAGAGGATTGAGCGTCACCATACAGAAGTTTGACCCCTACCTCAATATTGACCCAGGAACACTCAATCCCTACGAGCATGGAGAGTGTTACGTCACCGAAGACGGTGCAGAAACCGACCTTGACCTTGGCCACTACGAGCGTTTTTTGAACGTACATACCTCCCAAAGCAATAATATCACCACGGGTAGAATCTACAACAATGTAATCACCAAGGAGCGCAAAGGGGAATTTCTTGGAAAAACAGTGCAAGTCATCCCGCACATCACGGATGAAATCAAAAGTAACTTTTACAAGCTAGGCCAAGACGGCAAATACGATGTAGTCATCACGGAGATTGGTGGCTGTGTAGGGGACATCGAATCCCTACCTTTCATCGAAGCTGTACGCCAGGCGCGCTGGGACTTGGGACCAACCAACTTCTTGGTGGTACACCTCACGTTGATTCCTTACCTCAACGCAGCGAAAGAATTAAAAACTAAGCCTACCCAGCATTCGGTAAAGCAGCTACTTGAAGCCGGTATCCAACCCGATATCTTGGTTTGCCGCACCGAACACCACCTGCCCGCAGACGTAAAAAGAAAGTTAGCACTCTTCTGCAACGTTCAACTAGACAGCGTAATCGAGGCCATGGACGCCGAGTCCATCTACGATGTGCCCCTACTGATGAAGAAGGAAAAGCTAGACGAACGTGTCTTGTCCAAGCTCAACCTAAAGCCCAAATCCAAAATAGACCTCAAAGACTGGAAGGAATTTTTGGGTCGCTTGAAAAATCCTACAGCCGAAGTTTCAATCGGCTTGATTGGGAAATACGTCTCTTTACCCGATGCCTACAAATCTATCATCGAGTCCTTTATTCATGCTGGCGCCGCGGTAGAATGCAAAGTGAGATTGGTGCTGCTGTCCTCTGAAGAAATCAACGCTAACAACTACGCATCCAAACTGAAGCACTTAGATGGTGTTTTGGTAGCACCTGGATTTGGTGAGCGCGGCTTTGAGGGGAAAATTGTCACTGTAAAATATGCCAGAGAAAATAAGATTCCTTTTCTTGGCATTTGCCTAGGTATGCAGGTGGCAGTCATCGAGTTTGCTAGAAATGTACTCGGACTTGCCGGCGCCAATTCTACCGAAATGGACCCAAATACCGCCCATCCTGTCATTGCCCTCATGGAGGAGCAAAAGAAAATTGACCAAATGGGCGGAACTATGCGCCTAGGTTCGTATGCTTGCACGCTGAAAAAAGGCAGTAAAGCAGCCTTAGCCTACGGCAAAAGCAAGATTCAAGAACGCCACCGCCACCGCTACGAGTTTAACAATGCCTACTTGGAGCAGATGGAAGCAAAAGGATTACTCGCCTCCGGCAAAAATCCAGACACCGGTCTAGTAGAAATCGTGGAACTTAGCGGACACCCTTGGTTTGTAGGGGTTCAGTTTCACCCCGAATACAAAAGCACGGTATTGAAGCCACAACCGTTGTTTGTGGATTTCATTCAAGCGGCGTTAGTCAAAAAAAATAATAAATAACTGGGTCTTATCCCCAGCTTTTCTTTAACAACATGGACAAAAATCAAGCAACCGGGCTCATCCTTTTTGCAGCGGTCATTCTAGCCTACTCGGTCTTTTTTGCGAGTACGCCCGAAATTCCTCCCGTAGTGGAGACCGCTACTACGGAGACAGCCGCTGCCTCCCCTTCAAAAGTTGCAGCAGATCAAGCGGTACAACTTCCGGATAGTCTTTTGGATGCACAGCGTGTAAGCAAATTTGGCCCTCTAGCAGCCCTAACTGTCGGAGAAGAAAAAGACCAAGTTTTGGAAAACGAGGTGGTGAAAATCACACTTTCCAATAAAGGAGGCCGAATTAAAGAAGTACTACTTAAAAACTATACTAGCTGGAAACAAGAACCTCTCTACCTGCTAGATAGCGCACAGTCCAGCCTAGCCTTTTCTGTGGACACCCGCACAGGGCCAGTAGACCTAAGTGAGTTTTACTTCACGCCGACCTTGAGTACGGAGGAAATCGACGGTGTAAACCAGCAGGTGTTGACTTTTACCGCAGGTACCGAGGCAGGACAATTAATTCAAAAATATACCCTTGCCGATGGCAGCTACGCGGTTCAAAAAACATTTGAAATCGCTCGCTATGAAGGTGTCATCACCGCCAAAGCGATAAAGCTAAACTGGACAGACGAAATCAAAGCACAAGAAAAAGACTTGGCGGAGTCCAGACGTAAGACACAGGTTAACTACTATCTAGCTGATGGTACTTACGAGAATTTGGGGCTTAGCGATGATCCAGAAGAGGCCACGGCAGCAGGCCCAGTGAAATGGGTAGGTTTTAGCCAGCGCTTTTTCACAGCAGGCATCATTGCCGACTCGGTATTTCAAGAAGTTGCTTTGGCCCAAACTACGCCAGCTGATTCTTCCATAGTACGTAGCATGAGCGCTAGTCTAGCCCTTCCGCTTATCGGCGGCAAGGCCGGTTTTACACACTACTTCGGACCCGACCAGTACAAAACGCTCAAGGGCGTGACTGCAGGATTTGAGGAGAACGTAGACATGGGTTACTTCTTTGTAAGCTGGGTCAACAAGTACATCGTGGTGCACTTGTTTGAGTTCCTGGAAAAATACTTCAATAGCTACGGCCTTATCATTATTTTAATTGTCTTCATCATCAAAATGGCCTTGTTGCCATTGACCTACAAGTCTTACATCGGCATGGCCAAAATGCGGGTGATCAAGCCTGAGATCGACGAGCTCAAAGAAAAGTACGGTGACGATGCGACGAAGATGCAGCAGGAACAGATGAAGCTATTTTCCCAGCTAGGCGTTAGCCCCATCTCAGGTTGCCTTCCCTTATTGCTGCAAATGCCGTTTTTGTTTGCCATGTTCTTCTTCTTCCCAAGTGCAATCGAACTTCGTCAAGAGTCGTTGTGGTGGGCGGACGACCTTTCTACGTACGACGAATTCATCAAGCTACCCTTTACCATTCCGTTTTATGGTGCACACGTGAGTTTGTTCACCTTGCTGATGACTGTTTCACAAGTGGCTTATGCCTACTTCAACAACCAGCTGACTACGGCCACTGGCCCCATGAAAAACCTAGGCTACATCATGCCGGTCATGTTCATGTTTGTTCTCAACTCCTACCCAGCTGGACTTAGCTTCTACTATTTCGTGTCCAACATCTTTACATTCGGGCAGCAAGCCTTGATCAAGTTGTTTGTAGACGATGCCAAAATCCGTCAGAAAGTAGAAGAGAACAAGGTGAAAAACGTAGACAAAAAGAAATCCAAATTCCAGCAACGACTGGAAGATGCCATGAAGGCGGCCGATGCCAACAAGAAAAAATAAGGAAAATGGAGCTGCATCAAGCTCCATTTTTTTTAGCTTAGCTTTTGCCGAATGCCCTCAAATCGCCTCTCCACCTAACGAGACAATACTTGTCCCACTTTAGTGATGCCGCCCTTCCAAAAAAAGGGGCGACCTACAAAAAATGGACCTGAAATTGCTTAATATTGATTTTTAAATTCTGGTCATACACACCATGGGAAAAATAATTGCCATTGCGAACCAAAAAGGAGGGGTTGGAAAAACTACCACCGCGATGAATTTGGCCGCTAGCCTTGCTGTCTTGGAGTTCAAAACGCTCATTATTGATGCCGACCCTCAGGCCAATACCACCTCTGGATTAGGGCATGATCCCAAGGCCATTGAAGCAAGTATTTACGAGTGTATGGTAGACGGTGTGGACATAGAAACCATCATCGTAAAAACCGAGTTGGAGCACCTATTTCTGGTTCCTTCTCACATCGATCTTGTGGGTGCGGAAATAGAAATGATCAACTTAGAAAACCGAGAGGAGAAGATGAAAGAAGTAGTCTCTGGCATCAAAGACCAGTACGATTTCATCATCATTGACTGCTCGCCCTCCCTTGGATTGATTACCATCAATGCCCTCACCGCGGCAAATGCGGTCATCATCCCTGTACAATGTGAATACTTCGCCTTAGAAGGTTTGGGCAAGCTACTCAATACAATCAAAATCATACAGACACGCCTCAATCCGGATTTGGGTATCGAAGGAATCTTGCTCACCATGTACGACGTGCGTCTCCGGCTATCAAACCAGGTAGTGGAAGAGGTACGCGTGCACTTTAAAAACATGGTTTTTGACACCATTATCCCACGAAATGTACGCCTATCTGAAGCGCCTAGCTTTGGACTCCCCGCCATCTCTTTCGATGCCGACGGCAAAGGAGCCATTGCTTACCTCAATTTGGCAGGTGAAATTGTACAAAGAAACGGCCTTCAAAAAGCAACCAGTTGACCATGTCCGATCAGAAATCCCCCCGGAAAAATGCATTAGGCAGAGGCCTAGGCGCACTTTTAGAAGATAGCCCCGCCAAAGGGAAGCCCCTAGAAATTTTGCCAGAAGGTGCCAAAGCAGGGATTAATGAAATTTCCTTAACAGAAATACAAGTTAACCCCTACCAGCCACGTGTTCACTTTGACAAGGAAGCCCTTCAGGAATTGGCCGATTCCATCAAGGTCCAAGGAATTATCCAACCCATCACCGTTCGGAAATTGGGGCCCAACGAGTACCAACTTATTTCCGGAGAACGGAGATTTCAAGCATCCAAACTAGCAGGACTTACCCGA
>JBIIFN010000073.1:0-11387 GCA_044237325.1 Algoriphagus sp. | reverse complement strand
GACCAAGTCGCCTTCGCTAGTGAGCAGGATCAATCCTTCACTGTCTTTGTCCAGCCTTCCAATAGGGAAGATGCGTTCGGGATGCCCGATAAAGTCGATGATATTGTCTTTTTCTCCTTCGGTATCCGTGGTAGAAACGATGCCAACAGGCTTGTTGAAGGCAATGTAAACATGTTGCTGCTTGGGTTTGCCGACGACCTGTCCATCCACGCGGACCTCATCGGATGGAAAAACTTGGGTGCCAAGCTCTGGTACCTTCCCATTGATGGTGATGCGGCCTTGCTCCAAGAGTCCATCCGCTGCCCGACGGGAGCAAAAGCCAACTTCGCTGAGGTATTTGTTGATCCGTATGGATGATTCTTGGGACATAATTGGGCTAGGTGCTCATGCGAAGGTAAGGCAACAAGGGCTAGTCTCCCAAGTGAGGGAAGTGAAATTACTTCGGATTCTTGCCTTCGGAGGCGAGCAATCGGTCGTCCAGTGCAGGATCAATGAGGGAGAGGCGCTGCATGCCGTCCGTCTTTTTTTGAGTGAAGGCCTGCAAGTTGGCGGAAGAAATAGGTGCAGATGGGGGGATTTTTTCTTGGAGCCAATCTTCCTGCTTGCCATTTTTCCAAAAACGGAAACACAAATGGGGTCCAGTGGCAAGTCCCGTGCTGCCCACGTAGCCAATAACCTGCCCTTGTCGAATTCTACTGCCCTTGTTGATGCCCTTGCCAATTTTGGACATGTGCAGGTATTGGGTGGTATAGGTTTCGTTATGCTTGATCTTCACGTAATTGCCATTGGCAGAAGTATAGGTCGCATCCAGAACCGTACCATCGCCTACCGCGCGAATTTCCGTTCCCGTGGGGGCGGCATAGTCTGTGCCTAAGTGTGCTTTGTAGCGCTTTTGAACAGGGTGAAAGCGGTTGAGGTTGTAGCGGGAACTAATACGCGTGTACTTCAGCGGGTCGCGCAAAAATGCTTTCTTAAAGCTATTCCCCTGCTGGTCAAAGAAGGTAATCTGCCCGTCTTGTTCAAAAGGGATCGCATGCATCTCCTCTCCCTTGTGCTTGAAATAGGCGAGCTGTATGCCTGAAATGGAGACCACTTGTTCTTCTACCCGCTTTTCTTCGAAGATTACCTTATATACATCTCCCTTTTGCAGACTTTGAAAATCTACCGACCAGCCATATAGATCCGCAAACTCGTCAATCAATTCTGGGGAGATGCCCTTGTCAACCATTGCATTGTAAAGGGAGGTTTCTATGGTGCCACCCACTTCTCGCTTTCGGAGGGTGGCGGGCTTTTCCGCTCGGTAGAGCGTGGCCGAGTCCAAGTTAAACACGACATATTCTGACGGGTTTGGCTCGTAGATGAAAAACTGTGCAGTGGAGGTATTGGGGGCCGTGATGACCGTAAATTTTTTGTCGGCGGATATTTTTCTTACGTCAAAAATGTCGGCCGATTTCTTAGCAATCTCGTCAATGATCTGGTAAGGAACATTAAAGGGAGAAAGTAGGGTGGATAGGGTTTGGTTTTTGGCTACTGTTCCTTCGATAATATGCAGCCCTGTGACCTTTATGCCATAGAGGTAGCGGTCTTTTTCAACGGCCGTGCTATCCGACTGTTGCGTGGTTTCTCCAAAAAATGAGGCGGGGAGCATTCCCAATTCCTTTTGGTACATCCCGATAAGCAGCACCGAAAGCAATAGGGTAAGGTAGCCGATCCATTTTTTTTTCATAACTGCGGGGACTGAGAAAGGTCTTGGGACCCCTAAACAAGGTAAAAAGTGGCTTTTTTCCTATGAATAAGGCTTTGAAGTCTCATTTGGACTCGATTTTAACGTTTATTGACGTTTTCCGTTAGGGGAAGATCGTGGTAAACACAATTAAGCTTTCATCCTTATTCGACATGGTCTCGGCGTAAGTGCAACGGAAAGGCGTGCCAAAATTTTTTTGCCGGAGCGGCGCCCAAAATCAAAGAAAAACAGCTAGCCTTCTTCGAATCTTCTGCAGATTTTCCTACTTCTGTGACGCAATTATTTATCTTTGATCTCCCAAAAAATCGGAATCCCCCATGTTAAGAACACACACTTGCGGCGAACTGCGCCTACTTCATGTAAATCAACAGGTCACCTTGGCAGGCTGGGTGCAGCGTGTCAGAAATAAAGGAGGTTTGATTTGGGTGGATTTGAGGGACCGTTACGGCCTCGTCCAACTCATTTTTGAGGAGGGGGCTACGGAAAAAGCCTTGCTGGAAAAAGCGGCCCAGCTTGGACGGGAGTTTGTCGTGCAAGCCAAGGGGACGGTCATCGAGAGAACGGCCAAAAACGATAAAATGCCGACAGGTGACATTGAAATAAAGGTAGCCGAGTTAACGGTTTTGAACGCCGCCAAGGTGCCTCCTTTTATTATTGAAGATGAAACAGACGGGGGAGACGAATTGCGAATGCGCTACCGTTATCTGGATTTGAGAAGAAATGTGATCCGTGAAAAGTTGCAGCTCCGACACAAAATGATGCAGGAGACGCGAAAATACATGGATGCGCAGCAGTTTATCGAAGTAGAAACACCGGTGTTGATCAAGTCTACACCGGAAGGAGCACGTGACTTTGTGGTTCCTAGCCGAGTAAATCCAGGAGAATTTTATGCCTTGCCTCAGTCACCGCAGACGTTCAAGCAACTACTCATGGTCAGTGGCTTTGACCGCTATTTTCAGATTGTAAAATGCTTCCGTGACGAAGACTTGCGCGCCGACAGACAGCCGGAGTTTACGCAGATAGACTGTGAAATGGCCTTCGTAACGCAGGAAGACATCTTAAATACCTTTGAAGGACTGATCAAACACTTGTTTCAGTCTGTGATGGGCGTAGACCTAGGACAGGTAAGTCACCTTACCTATGCCGATGCGATGAAGTACTACGGCAACGATAAGCCAGACCTTCGGTTTGACATGAAGTTTGTCGAGCTCACCGAACTCGCACAAGGCAGTGGATTTCCGGTGGTCGACCAAGCTGAATTGGTGGTAGGTATCTGCGCCAAAGGGGCAGGTGAGTATACGCGCAAGCAACTCGATGACCTCACCGACTGGGTGAAGCGACCACAAGTGGGCGCCAAGGGCTTGATTTACGTCCGCTACAATTCGGACGGCACCTTGAAGTCCAGTGTGGATAAGTTTTATTCCCAAGAGCAACTAAAAACTTGGGCAGATGCATGTGGTGCTGCTCCTGGAGACTTGTTGCTCGTGCTTAGCGGGGAAGCCAAAGCGACACGTAAGCAACTGTCTGAGCTACGATTGAAAATGGGAGAAGACCTCGGTCTTCGAGACAGAACCGTATTCGTACCCCTTTGGGTACTCGACTTCCCGCTCTTGGAGTGGGATGAGGAGTCAAAGCGATTCCATGCCATGCACCACCCATTCACTTCTCCGAAGCGAGAAGACATTCCCCTTTTGGAAACCGACCCAGGAGCCGTACGTGCCAACGCCTACGACTTGGTCATCAATGGTGTGGAAGTAGGTGGAGGTTCCATCCGTATCCATGACCGCGGCACGCAACAACTGATGTTTAGCCACCTGGGCTTTACAGAAGAAGAAGCACAAAAGCAATTTGGCTTCTTGATGGAAGCTTTTGAATATGGAGCGCCGCCACACGGAGGCATTGCCTTTGGATTTGACCGACTTTGCGCCATCTTCGGTGGATCAGACTCTATCCGCGATTACATTGCCTTCCCAAAAAACAATTCTGGCCGAGATGTCATGATCGATTCTCCAAGCACAATTGCGGAAGCGCAGCTCGAAGAATTGTCTATTCGAGTGGCGTTGAAAAAATAAAATCGTCGACAGACAACGGACCACCTTCAACAGAAGTCAGCCGAGCGGTTGTGTGGCTAGGTTTAGAATCTAAATTTTATAAGCCAATATCGAATGTCCAACTCCTAATAATGAAGGAAGAACTGGGGATTCGTTGACTATTCGAATTTTGTATCGCCACGGAATATGATCTCGTGTCTTGCCTGCCTGTCTGCAGTCAGGTATCTCGGCTCTTGCCTGTCTAAGGTAGGTAGGCTTTTCGAAGCGTCTTGATACTTGATACTACCTACTTGATACTGTGACCATTGACCAAATAATTTTTATTTAGGCCCTACCAGATACGACCGAATGCCCATCACCAGCAATAGTTGAGCGGAAGCATAAGTGCCCATAATCAAAATGCCTGCTTCGGGAAAATCTTGGTAAAAACGTGCCAATGCCAAGATGCCGTCTGAAACCAAGAAGAGAAGCGCTCCTATAAATACCTGCCAGAAAGAGGCGTTAGTTGTCTTTTTAAAGCGGTCTCGCGCAGTGGTCACCATGCCTATGATGACCATGATGTAGGCGATGACTGGAATTTTTAGCCCGCCCAAGTTGGGGTAGATGAAGTACAAAATCAGTGCAGCAAGCAGGAAGATGGGGAGGTTGTACAGAAAAGAGCGGACAAAATGTAGGGAATCCAGTCTAGTATCTGGCTGCTGGGCAAGCCTAAAGCCAAGGATATAACACAGGTGTGCCATCAAGAATGCCCCAAGTCCATAGATAAATAGGCCAGGCCATAATAGCAGGACGTCACCAAGCCAAGAAAAAACCAAGGCTGCCAGTATAGTTTTGGCAAGTAGGGTGGAGGCGATGGGTTTGCTGATGAAGTAGAAATACAAAATCAGACCTGCCAAGATGAGTGGCTTGGAATAGACCCGCATGGATTCGTTTTGTTCCAAGAGTAAGGTCAAGTCGGCTAGTGTAGCAGCCAGAAACAGGTAAAGCCAGAGGATGTGTTTGCTTCTCAAAAGGGGGAGGGATTGAATTTGGATTAAAACTAACCTAAAAAATGGGATCTCCTTTTACTTAACTGGTTTCTCAAGGCTTGAAATAGGGTTGCGTGCGCTAAAACAATGCGTCCCACTTTTTAGTTTCTTCCGAAAATGGAGCATTCTGTTTCGTCAAAACAATCAAAAAGAAGGAATTTTTGAAAAAAACCTAAAAAACATTTCGATGCATTGTTATCTATATGTTAAAAAATGTGAAATTTGGCAAGCAAAAATTAACCTCCATTACTAGTACCCCTTCTAAGGCAAGGTTACCTTTGTCAATAATTACGAATGAAAACCAACTTTAACAAAACCAAACAACTTATGAGGCAAAATTTACTGAAGAATTTGCTTGCCCTGTTTGTCCTAGTGATGAGCACCGGTCTTGCAATGTCGCAGGGAGTTACGACTTCTGGTATCACCGGAACAGTAACAGAGGCCAACGGACAAGCCCTTCCGGGTGCGAACGTGGTAGCAACTCACCTTCCTTCAGGTACACGCTATGGCGCTGTATCCAACGTAGAAGGTAAATATTCTATTCCTGGCATGCGTATCGGCGGTCCTTACAAGCTAGCAGTTTCCTTCATCGGATTCTCTACGCAAGAAGTGGACGGCTTGATTCTTTCTCTAGGAACATTCTCTAACGTGAACATCACGTTGAAGGAAGATGGACAGGAACTTTCTGAGGTGTTGATCACCGCAAACCAGAACAGCCTTTTCTCTAGCGAGCGTACAGGTGCTAACACGGCTATCGACAACAGAGCCTTGAACAAGCTTCCAACAATCTCTAGAAGCATCAACGACTTCACCCGTTTGTCTCCACAATCCAATGGCCAGTCTTTTGCTGGACAGGATTCAAGATTGAACAACATCACTGTCGATGGTTCTTACTTCAACAACTCATTTGGTTTGGGTTCTGGTTCTAATCCAGGTGGCCGTACTGGCGTATCCCCAATCTCTTTGGATGCAATCGAGCAGATCTCTGTAAACGTGGCTCCTTATGACGTAAGACAAGGTAACTTTACTGGTGCTGGTGTAAACACCGTAACCCGTTCAGGTACAAACGAATTCTCTGGATCTGCTTACTACTTCTGGAGAACAAACAACAACGTGGGTAAAGAAGCTGGACTAAACAAATTTAATCCAGGAGACTTTAGCTACAACCAAATGGGCTTCCGCGTAGGCGGTCCAATCATCAAAGACAAATTGTTCTTCTTCGCTTCCTATGAAGATGAAGTAGAAGCAAGACCAGGCACTACTTGGACTGCAAATACAGGATCTCAACCAATCACTGGTAACGTTACTCGCGTATTGGCTTCTGATTTGGATGGCTTGAGCAGCTTCTTGAAGACCAAGTACGGCTACGAAACAGGTCCTTACCAAGGATATGACAACGAAACTTTGGGAACCAAGTTTTTGATCAAGTTGGACTATAACATCAACGAGAAAAACAAGCTTTCCTTGAGATACAACCACCTTGACTCATCTACAGATGTGTTGATGTCTGGTTCTTCTTCTTTGGGCTTCGGTAACCGTAACTTCAGACCAGAAGCGTTGAACTTCCAAAACTCTAACTACAGCATCATGGAGAACATCCGTTCTGTAGTAGCAGAATTGAACTCACGCATCAGCGCTAACGTGTCCAATAACTTGATCATCGGCTACACCTACCAGGACGAAAGCCGTGGATACAAGGGAGAATTCTTCCCTATGGTAGACATCTTGAACGGCGGAGCGACCTACACTTCTTTTGGATTTGAGCCTTTCACTCCAAACAACGAACTGCGTTACAAGACCTTCCAAATTCAGGAAAACTTGCAGATCTTCAAGGGTAACCACACCATCACTACTGGTTTTAGCTACGAAAACTACCAGTCTGAAAACGTGTTCTTCCCAGGTTCTCAGTCAGTTTATGTGTACAACTCACTTGCTGATTTCTACGAAGACACAGATGATGACAACGTTTTTGCTAACGTGAGAAGATTCCAAGTAAGATGGAACAACATCCCAGGTTCTGAGAAGCCAATCCAGCCATTGGAAGTGAACTATGGTGGTGTCTTTATTCAGGACGAATGGCAGGCAAGAACAAACCTAAAGCTAACCGCTGGTTTGAGAGTTGACCTTCCAATCTTCGAGCAGACTGCACTAAGAAACCAGGAAATGGAGACCATGTCCTTCAGAAACCCTGCTGGAGCTTATGTAAACTTCAGAACTGACGAACTTCCTGCAGCCAACCTTTTGTGGTCTCCACGTGTAGGTTTCAACTGGGATGTATTTAACAACCAGAAGACGCAGATTAGAGGTGGTTCTGGTGTATTCACTGGCCGTCCTGCTTACGTATGGATCTCCAACCAAGTTGGTAACAACGGTATCCTAACTGGTTTTGCCCAGTTGGACAACACTACTGCTAGACCATTCAATCCAAATCCAGATACCTACAAGCCTACTGAAGTAACGGGTAAACCAGCTGCTTCTTACGAGCTTGCCTTAACTGAGAGCGACTTCAAGTTTCCTCAGGTTTGGAGAACCAACATCGCTGTAGATCAGCAGTTGCCAGGTGGCGTGATTGCTACAGGTGAATTTATTTACAACAAGGACGTGAACGGTGTAGCTTACTACAACGCTAACTTGCCTGTTCCATTCTCCCAATTTAATGGAAATGACAACCGTGCGAGATGGAATGCCCCTTCCAACCCTAACCGTATCAACGGCAAGATCCCTAACGCAGTAACCTTGTCTAACCAGGCAGTAGGTAACTCTTGGGTAGCTTCCTTCTCTTTGGAGAGACCATTCACCAATGGACTTTTCTTGAAAGCGGCTTATAGCTACGGCGAGTCTAGAAACACTGTAGATGCTGGTTCTATTGCTTCCGGATCTTGGTTTGGTAACCCAATCACTTCTGATCCAAACAATCCAGGGGTAGGTTTCTCTTCCAACTTCATGGGTCACAGAGCTTTTGCTACTGCATCTTACTCTAAGGACATCTTCAAGTTTGGAAATACTTCCATCTCTATCTTCTGGGAAGGTAGAACAATCGGTAACGCGAGTTACGTGGTTGGTGGTGACTTGAACAATGACGGTGGTACTGCTAACGACTTGATCTACATCCCTGCTACTAAGGCAGAAATGAACTTCCAAACATTTACATCGAGCGGTAAGACCTTTACTGCTGCTGAGCAAGCTGATGCATGGGAAGCGTACATCCAACAAGACAAATACTTGAGTGCCAACAGAGGTGGATATGCTCAAAGAGGTGCTGTGATCATGCCAATGGTATACCGTGCTGACCTTTCTTTTGCGCAGCAATTGTTTACCAACATCGGAAGCAAGAAGAATACCTTGGAATTCCGAGTTGACATCTTGAACGTAGGTAACTTGCTTGACTCTGATTATGGTGTAGGCAAGACCTTCAACTCTACTCAGCCTATTGTAGTAGGATCACCTGTTGTTAGCGCAGACGGTAGACCTCAATACAGAATGAGAAACTTTGGTACGAGCTTAGTTTCTGAAACGTACAGAGCCACCGCTGGTGTAGCTGACGTTTGGAGAATGCAGTTCGGCTTGAGATATATCTTCAACTAAGCTGATTAACTCTTAAAAATGAAGCGTCCCGGTACTTATCGGGACGCTTTTTTTTGGTGCTGGATAAAAAGTCCAAGAGCAAATTTTTTGCCGAGGAGGCAAGCAGCCTAATTTTTACAAAACGCTGCAAGCTTACCTTCTTCCAAGACAAGAGAAAGTATCCCTACTTTTTTCCATTGGTCGAAGGGATTTGCCATCCCTACGTTTTCTCGCCAACTACCAAGTTTCTGTGGTATCTTTGCTATTTAGCAACCTTTATCTTTCTAAACGGGTTTTAACCGCATGTTGTACTACAAGCAATTTCTGCATTCCCAAAGTAGCGAGTGGATCGTCTTCATCCACGGTGCTGGGGGAAGCTCCGCGGTTTGGCACAAGCAGCTTAGAGACTTTCAGAAAGAATTTAACCTCTTGCTCATTGACCTTCGTGGCCATGGAAAGTCTATCGACTTGCCCAAGGCCATTTGGAACCAAGAGTATACCTTCGAAGCGGTCACCAAAGACATCATTGAAGTATTGGAGCACCTCCAACTTCCCCCAGCACATTTTATGGGGGTATCCCTTGGTACCATCTTGGCTCGACAGCTTGCAGAAATGCAGCCCCATCGGGTAAAGTCGCTGGTGATGGCGGGTGCAATCACGCGCTTGACTACACAAAGTCGCATCTTGGTGTTTCTTGGAAACACCTTCAAAAAAATAATTCCCTACATGTGGCTATACCGGCTTTTCGCGTTTGTGATCATGCCAAGGAAGCAACATGCGGAATCTCGAAACTTGTTCATTCACGAGGCTCAGAAGTTATGTCAAAAGGAGTTTATCCGCTGGTTTAAACTCACCAAAGACATCAACCCCCTTTTGAGTTACTTCAAAGAAAAAGATTTAGGAATCCCTACGCTTTACGTGATGGGTGACCAGGACGTCATGTTTTTGGAGCCCGTAAAAGCTTTGATTCGTACACACAAGAGCGCTATCCTTCAGATACTAGACCACTGTGGACACGTCGTCAACGTAGAAAAACCAGAGGAGTTTAACCAGCACTCTCTCGCCTTTATTAAAAACCAACTGTAACTGCCTTTTTTCACGATGAAAAAACAAACCAAACTCATTTTAGTGGGTGTCATTCTCCTACTGATTGCAGCAGCCTACTTTTATCCAAGATTAGGAACACAGCCTGAAGGGGCTTCTCCTGCTGCTTCAGGACCCAACGGTGGTGGAGATCAGCCACTCGCCGTCAAGGTGATTAAACTAAAAAAGGAAACGCTCAACAACCAGTTGCAGGTTTCAGGTACGGTACTTCCCAACGAATCGGTCAACATCAAGACCGAAATCAGTGGCTTGGTAACCAAGGTGAATTTTAAAGAAGGGCAATATGTGACCAAGGGAACGCCCCTTTTGTACTTAAACGACAACGAGCTGCAAGCTCAGTACCAGCGTCTGCAGTACACGCAAAAACTGTTTCAGACGCAGGAGTCACGACAGAAACAACTTTTGGCAAGAGAAGCGATCAGTCAGGAGGAATACGATATCGTGCTCAGCCAGTACAACACGGCCCTATCAGACATCAAGTTGGTTCAGGCACAGCTGGAGAAAACGGTCATCCGAGCACCTTTCAGTGGCAAGCTTGGCTTGCGCCAGGTTTCTGAGGGAGCGGTGATCAATTCGTCCAACATCATTGTGAGCATTGTCAACATCGATCCAATCAAATTAGAATTCTCAATTCCTGAGCGGTATGCAGGCTTAGTCGCAGTAGGCTCACCGATTTTTTTTAGCAGTGAGGCAGACAAAGATGAGGTGGAAGGAAAGGTATATGCCTTCGAACCACAAATCGATGCCGCCACCCGTACGCTTAAGTTGCGTGCGCAGAGCCCTAACAAGAGTGGTAAGTACTTACCAGGCATGTTTGTCAAAATCAGATTTGTCCTAGACGTAAAGGAAGATGCACTATTGGTACCTGCAGAAGCGGTAATTCCTGAATTGGCGGGCTACAAAGTTTTTGTAGTTGGTGCCGATGGAAAAGCAGAGCAGCGGATGATTGAAATCGGTACGCGAACAGACACGCAGGTGCAGGTGATTTCCGGCCTGAACGAAGGGGACTTGGTCCTCACAACCGGTGTGATGCAAGTGAGACAGGGCATGCCTGTTACCCACACTCCTATTAACTAAGCAGCGCCATGGCTAGTCTATCGAGCATAAGTATTAAACGGCCTGTATTGGCCATCGTGATGTCTGTCGTCATCCTCTTGTTTGGAGGCATTGGCATCTCTTTGTTGGGTGTTCGAGAATACCCTTCTGTCGACCCTCCCGTGATCAACGTAAGCACTTCCTATGTAGGAGCTAATGCTGACGTGATCTTGGCACAAATCACCGAGCCGCTCGAAGAGCAAATCAACGGTATCCAAGGTATCAAATCGCTGACTTCCACCAGTGCAGACGGACGAAGCAACATCACTGTTGAATTTGAAGTGGGTGCTGATCTAGAAGCTGCTGCCAATGACGTTCGCGACAAGGTGGCTGGTGCACAGCGCAGCCTTCCTCCCGATGCTGATCCTCCCGTAGTGTCCAAGGCCGACTCCGATTCTCAGCCTATCGTTGGGGTAAACGTAAAAAGCGATACTAGAAGCTTGCTTGAGTTGACAGAAATTGCTGACAACGTGTTCAAAGAGCGTCTCCAAACGATCCCTGGGGTGAGTAGGGTGCAGATTTGGGGAGAGAAAGAGTATGCCATTCGCCTCCGCATGGACCCCCTCAAAATGGCTTCCTATGGCATCACGCCTATGGACGTATTGAGTAAAATTCAGAGTGAAAACGTGGAGCTCCCTTCGGGAAGAATTGAAGGGCAAAACATTGAATTGTCTGTGCGGACTAAAAGCCGCTTGAGCTCTCCGAAGGAGTTTGATGACTTGATTATTAAGGAGAGCGAAACCAATTTGGTACGGTTCCAGGACATCGGCACCGCAGAGCTTTCAGCTTTGAACGAGAAAA
>JBIIFN010000234.1:0-3098 GCA_044237325.1 Algoriphagus sp. | reverse complement strand
AATCAACTCCCTGCAGGATCTGCCGCAGCCAAAGGATTTTTCACAACCTGAGCATCAGATCGGCGAAGAAAAAGATTAATCCAATCGTTTTACTTTAGCGAGTCGGGAGACCAAGAATTTTTTCCCTGTGTCTATTTCCTCACAGAGGATGCGCGTGCGTCGCGTTTCCCCTTTTTTAAACTTCCTACCGGCCAGCTGAAAGTTGGTGCCAGGCCCTAAATCTGAAAGAAAGAGGAGTAGATCTTCCTTTTGGGCGACATCGTATTTACTCATCTCCTTCATCAAAAATAAGTCTCTAGCGGAGCTTGCGGCAGGATTGCGCATGTGGAGCTTCAGTGGTACAAGTAGATCTCTTGGAAAGATGGTTTCGTGTAGGACAGGGTCTAAAAGCGCTTTAAATAAGGTCTTCCATTGTGGCCCATGTGGTAGGTGAGTGGTACCGTATTGTGCAAAGGCCCTGAGGTGTGCTACTTCGTGGATCAGGGTAAGTAAAAACTGGTAGGGGTTGAGGTCTACGTTGAGGGTAATGGTTTGTAGGGGGCGGTCTTTTCTGTACCGGAAGTCGCCGAGTTTGGTGTTTCTTGGTGACTTTACAAAAAATAGAAAGGGTGTTTCCTCCCAGAGTTGCAGGCAGTAAGGGACTGCTGTCGGGGGCAGGTGCCGTTGAAATGCGCGTAGGAGGTCAGCAGGCGGAGTAGGCATTGGGGGGTGGGCATAAAAAAAGAGTCTCGATCCATCGAGACTCTTGATTTTTTCACGCTTGGTGTTGATTACTGAGCAGCAGGAGCAGTTGCAGTAGTGTCGTTAGCAGCAGCAGTTGTATCTTCAACAACAGGAGCTTCTTCAACAACAGTTTCAACTACAGCAGTTGTGTCTTCAACTGTTTCTTCAGTTTTACCACCGCAAGAAGCAGTAGCGATCAAACCGGCGATTGCGAAAATTGCGAATACTTTTTTCATTTGTTATGGTTTTCTTAATTACAGGACAAATGTAATACGATTAATTTAAATTGTGCAAGAGGTAAACAAAATATTTTATTTGTTTTTGTAAACTATTTTTACCGGAACTCCTTCGAAATCAAAGTTTTCTCGCAATCTATTCTCTAAAAACCGCGTATAGGGGTCTTTTATGTATTGGGGGAGATTGCAGAAAAATGCAAAAACTGGGTTTTTGGTAGGTAGCTGGGTAATGTATTTTATCTTAATATATTTTCCTTTCCAGGCTGGCGGAGGATATTTTTCAATTTCCTGAAGCAATATATCGTTGAGCTTTGAGGTAGTTACCCGTCTTGTTTTGTTTTCATAGACCTTCACGGCGAGCTCAATGGCTTGAAAGATCCGTTGTTTTTCAGTGACAGAGGTAAAAATAATTGGGATCCACTTGTGTTCTCCCAAGCGATCGATCATGTCGTCTTTAATTTTGTTCATGGTTTTGTGGTCTTTCTCTACGAGATCCCATTTATTGACCATGATAAGGACCCCCTTGTTGTTTTTGATAGCAAGGGAGACCAGGTTGACATCTTGTGCTTCCAGGCCACGTGTGGCATCTGTCATGACGATGACTACGTCCGATTCTTCGAGGGTTCGTAGGGAGCGCATCACCGAATAAAATTCGATGTCTTCCTTCACTTTTGCTTTTTTACGAATTCCGGCCGTGTCGGTGATAATGAAATCTTGTCCGAAAAACTTGTAACGGGTGTGGATGGCGTCGCGTGTGGTGCCTGCTTCGTCGGTAACGATGGAGCGTTCCTGGCCGATCAGGGCATTGAGGAAGGAAGATTTGCCTGCATTGGGTCTTCCTAGGATGGATATTTTGGGTACCCCTGCGTCTGGATCTTCGTCACCAATATCCTCGAAGTGGCTGATGACTGCGTCGAGTAGTTCTCCTGTCCCGCTACCGCTGGCGGCAGCAATGGGGAAGATCTCTAGGTCGGTCAATCCCATAGAGTAAAACTCGTGTGACATGAAAGCCTTTTCTTGGTTGTCCGCTTTGTTGGCTACTACATAGAGCGGCTTCTTATTGTTGCGAAGCTCGTTGGCAAATTCGGAATCCAAATCAGTGAGCCCATCATGGCAATCGACTACAAACAGAATTACATCGGCTTCTTCAATGGCAAGCTTCACTTGCTTGCGGATTTCGGCTTCGTAAAGGTCTTCGGATCCGGTGACGTATCCGCCTGTGTCGATGACAGAAAAATACTTGCCAGACCACTGGGCATGGCCGTAGTGGCGGTCTCTTGTGACGCCGCTGAGGTTATCCTCGATGGCTTTTCGCTCTTCCACCAGGCGATTAAAGAGGGTGGATTTGCCCACGTTGGGTCTGCCTACAATTGCTACTATATTTGCCATGGTTAAGAGGGGTCGTACCCGAATTTTTTTAGCACTAATTTATTTTTTCTCCAGTCCTGCTCCACCTTAACGAAGGTTTCGAGGAAGATTTTTTTTCCGAAAAACTTCTCTAGATCGAGGCGCGCTTCGGTGCCTACCCTTTTGAGCATTTTTCCTTTGTCTCCGATGACGATGCCTTTTTGGCTGTCCCGCTCCACGAAGATGGTGGCACGAATTCGGATGAGCTTTTCTTCTTCGTGAAAGTCTTCGATACCTACTTCGGTGCTGTAGGGAATTTCTTTTTTGTAGTTGGTAAAGATCTTTTCTCGAATGATCTCGGAAGCAAAGAACCGCTCTGGCCGGTCTGTTAGTTCCTCCTTATCATAAAAAGGAGGGTGAACGGGAAGGCGATCGACGATTTCTTGTAGGATTCCTTCGGTATTGAAGCGTTCGAGGGCAGCGATGGGAATAACAGTAGCGGCTTGCACTCGGGAAGTCCAGTATTGGGTAATTTCTTCCAGTTGCCCTTCTTTGGCCAGGTCAATTTTATTGATGACTAAGAGGACAGGAACTCCCGAGGCATTCATTTTGGTGATTACCTCTTCGATTTCTTCGTCTGTTTCAAACAGGTCCGTGACAAAGACAATGACGTCGGCATCTTCTAGGGATAGCCTAACGAAGGTCATCATGCTTTTATGAAGTTCGTATTTCGGCTTCAGCATACCGGGCGTGTCTGAAAACACAATTTGGTATTCGTCGGTGTTGATGAGT
>JBIIFN010000233.1:0-3103 GCA_044237325.1 Algoriphagus sp. | reverse complement strand
GCACTTTCCAAAGGGTTATTGATGAAGGCCAAGAAGCATGCAGAAGCCAACATCCGGGCCTTTGAATACTTGATAGATGGCAACACGCCCCTCATTGGGCTAGAACCTTCAGCAATCTTAAGTTTCCGTGACGAATACCCACGCATCGTAGGTCCTGATTATGTGGCCGGAGCAAAAAAACTCAAATTTCACGTGCAGCTCATTGACGAGTTTCTCGGCAAGGAAGTGGCCGCCGGAAATATCAAGCCCGAGGTATTTACGACCCGTGCTGAAAAAATAAAGCTCCACGGGCACTGCCACCAAAAGGCCCTGTCTACACTATCCTGGACACAAAAAATCTTATCCCTACCCATCAACTATGCGGTGGAAATCATCCCAAGTGGCTGTTGTGGCATGGCGGGATCCTTTGGCTACGAGGCCGAACACTACGCCGTATCCCAACAAGTAGGGGAGCTAGTGCTCTTTCCTGCCGTTCGAAAGGCCGAAGTTGACACCCTCATTGCCGCTCCGGGAACTTCCTGCCGTCACCAAATCGCAGACGGAACGGGTAGAAAAGCGCTCCATCCAGTTGAGATCTTGTGGGGAGCCCTTAACCTATAACTTGAATTTTGCAGAAAAGTCAGATCGCTCTGTACTTGAAGAATGACAGTTTTTGTCAAAAGTAAATTCCGCTAGTCAGAATGAACACCGACTTTTCTATCTTCGGTGCTCAACTTTTTCTCATGCAACAAAAACCTTTTCTCCTTTACCGATCTTCCGCGGGTTCGGGTAAAACCTACACACTGACGCTAGAGTATCTCAAGCTCGCCTTGAGAAACCCAAAATCTGGGTACAGACAAATTTTAGCCGTAACCTTCACCAACAAAGCGACTCAGGAGATGAAGGAGCGTATTGTGGAGGAGTTAGAGCGATTGAGTGAGGGAGTGGCTCCGGGAGAATTTTTGGATGATCAGCTAATGCGTCATCTGGATCTATCCGAGGAGCAACTTAGGGAGCGGGCCAAAGAGACGTTACGTTATTTGCTGCATGGCTACGGCCACTTCGCAGTAAGCACCATCGATTCATTTTTTCAAAAAGTAATCCGCTCTTTTGCAAGAGAGATGGACCTGCAGGCCAAGTTTGACCTAGAAATGGACACCGATGCCGTCCTGGAGAAGTTGGTGGATCGTATTGTTGAGAAGGTGGCAATGGACAGCAGCCTTCGCGAATGGCTGATTGGCTATGCCGAAGAGCAGCTTCAGGAAGGTAAATCTTGGGACATACGCACAGGTATCAAGGGTTTGGGAAAGGAGATTTTCCAGGAGCGCTTCAAGGCCTTCCGTTCCCTGTTTGAAGAAAGCGTGGGCCGTCCAGGCTTTTTACTTGATTTTAGAAAGGAACTTCAGCAGGCCCAAGCGGTCTTGGTTGCCGATGGTCTTGAAATGCGTGACCAAGCCGAAGACATCCGGATGCGGCATGGCCTTGTTTGGGAAGATTTCAAAGGGGGAAGTAAAAGTTTCGCCCTTCGCTTTGGACGGCAAGGCGACAAGAAAACCCCGATTCCTGAGCTTACTGACAAATTGGAGCAAGACTTACCGGATCCCATCAACTGGTTTGCCAAAGGATCTAAGCAAGAATCGGCCATTCGTGCTGCATTTGACGCGGGCTTGGATACACAGGTTCAGTCTTGGCCAGCGAAGCGTAAACTGTGGAACACCTACAGTGCGTTGCAAAAGAATTTGAATGCCTTTGGCGTATTTCAGAATTTGATCCTCGAGTTGCGGGACCTCAAGGACGAGGAGGGAATCTTACTTATCTCCGATGTCAATGATTTTTTAACGCAAATCACCAAGGGCAACGAAGCCCCATTTATCTATGAAAAAATAGGAAACCAGTACCAACATTTTCTGATCGACGAGTTTCAGGACACCTCCGAATTCCAGTGGTCAAGTTTTAAGCCCCTGCTAGAAAACTCCTTGGCTTCTGGCCACACCAACCTCCTGGTGGGTGACGTGAAGCAATCCATCTACCGCTGGCGTGGTGGAAAGCTGGAGCTTCTTCTGTCTGAGGTACAAGAGCAGATCCAAGAGGCATTTGTGGAGGTCAAAGATCTAAGCGTCAACTACCGGAGTTTGGCGGGCATTATCGGTTTCAATAATGCTGTATTTACCCAGTTGCCTGACTTGATGCAGCAGGGTATGGAGCTAAAGTATGGACTAGATCCAGAGGGAATGCTGACCAAGGCCTTTGCTGGTGTAGCGCAGCAGGTTCCAAAAAAGGTGCTGGAAGCCCCCTTTCAGGGAAAAATTCACCTTGAGTTCACCGAAAAAGAAACTGCAAAAAGTGCCGTGGAGGAGGAAGATGGGGAGGAGGAAGTTGACACAGGGGTATTAGGTAAGTTGCCCACCTTGGTCATGCAGCTGCAGGATCAGGGCTATCGCTTGCGAGACATTGCCTTTTTGGTACGTACCAACCTGCAAGGAGCAGAAATTGCGGATAGCCTGATGGACTACCAGCGGGAAAATCCCGAATCAAACCACCGCTTTGACGTGCTCTCAGAAGAGTCCTTATTTATTGAAAAATCAATCGCAGTGAAGTGCTTGGTAGGCTTTTTGACCTACTTGAACTGCCCTGCAGACAAGGTAGCCTTAAAAACCCTTTGGCAATACTATGCGCTAGTGCACGGAATCCCTGTCAGTCATGCACTTTTTTACCGCAAGGGGCTTCCCCCAGAGCTTCAGCAAAAGGAGGCGGACTTGCTGTCAATTCAGAACAAGTTGCTGCAGCTCCCGCTCGTGGAATTGGTGGAGGAAGCACTCTTCTTTTTGGGCTTGACCCAAATACAGCAGGACTTGGGCTATGTGTCTGGATTTAAGGAGGCAGTTTTTGATTTTGTCAAGAAAAACAGGGCAGACTTGCAGGGATTTTTGGATTGGTGGGAGGACAACAAAAAGAAGCGAACTGTCAAAATTCCGGAAGACCACGATGCCATGCGCATCCTGACGATCCACAAAGCCAAGGGATTGCAGTTTAAAGTAGTTGTTATGCCCTTTTTGGATTGGACCATTGTTGGTACTGGGCAGAAAGCACCTGTGCTATGGGCACCCTACCAAACTGAAGCTGG
>JBIIFN010000271.1:0-3107 GCA_044237325.1 Algoriphagus sp. | reverse complement strand
ACAGCGTATGGCCTCCTTTGCCAGCAGGCTTGACACTCAATGCTCAATCGGGCGTGATTCAAGGAACGCCTACGGCACTCGCTGAGGTACAAACCTACCAGGTGACTGGCGCCAATTTGGGAGGTCCTGCTCAGACGCCGGTTCAGCTTTCGGTGATCGACTTGGCGCCGACCAACTTGAGCTATACCAGTCCACGAGTGCTCATCAAGGACCAAATAAGCACAGCGGCATTTCCTACCCTTGGCGGCGGAGGAGCCGTGGTGTCCTATTCGATTACCCCAGCTTTGCCGGTTGGACTTACCTTCAATACCGGAACAGGAGAAATATCCGGTACGCCATTGGTGATATCCACAGCAAGCAACTACACCATCAAAGCCATCAATTCCGGAGGAGAGGCAAGCTTTACGCTCAACCTTACGGTAAATGACATTGCGCCAGCAAGTTTGAGCTATCCAAGTCCAAACATGCTTTCTAAAAATGTAGCTTTTGCACCAATAAGCCCAATTACGAGCGGAGGTCAAATCAGCCAATTCTCCGTCATTGGTACCGCCTTACCTGCTGGCTTGACGCTCAATGCCCAAACAGGGGTGATTTCGGGTGCACCGACGGGAGTTTTTGACTTGAGCACTTTCACTATCCGTGGACAAAATGTGTCCGGGTTCTTGGATGCTACCTTACAGTTTATTTCCAACGATTCCCCTCCCGTAATCTCCTACACGAGTCCGACCCGGGTAACCAAAGGGCAGGCAATGACCGCATTAGTGCCTAGCAGTACGGGCGGTGCGGCCAATTCCTTTACCATTTCTCCAGCCTTGCCTACTGGCTTGAGTTTTGACGAAACTACGGGAGCGATATCCGGTACGCCAACGGTCTTGAGTCCTTCCACAGTGTATTCCATTCGGGCATACAACTTCTCTGGCGATAATGACTTCAGTCTCGATTTGGCCGTAGTAGATGTGCCTCCAAGCACCTTGTCCTATTCAGGAACTACGACCTTTACCAAAGGAACTGCTAGTGCAACGTCCGCTCCTACTGTAAGTGGAGGTCCGGTAACCCTATACAGCATTTCCCCTAGCCTGCCCGCCGGCTTGGTGCTAGATCCTGCCACAGGGGTAATCTCTGGAACCCCAACGGGTGTTTTGGCGGCCACTTCCTTTACGATTACGGCAACCAACTCGGGTGGAAGCACCACGTTCTCCATTACCCTCACGGTAAATGATGTACCACCAAGTGCCTTGACTTACCCAAGTAGAGACGCCTTTGTTCGCGGTACTGCAATCCAAGCTATGGCTCCAACGGCCAGTGGAGGCACGATCATTTCCTATGGCATTGCTCCTGCCTTGCCTACTGGTTTGGTATTAAATACCAGTACGGGAGAGATTACAGGCTCGCCTACGGCTGTCGCTGCAGCAGCAAATTATGTGGTAACCGCCACCAATTCGGGAGGGAGCACGACGGCCACCTTATCGCTTCAGGTACGGAAAAGTACCTTGCTGGTGACGGTTGATGCCGCCACCAAGGTCTTTGGACAAGCAGATCCAACTTTTGCGGTCACCTACTCCGGATTTATTTTGGGAGAAGGAGCGGCCCAAGTCAGTGGACAAGCAACCTATACCAGAACAGCTGGGGAAAATGTAGGCAACTATGCAGTCACTGCCTCCGGACTAAGTTCTGCGCTGTATGAATTCAATTACCAGCCGGGTACGCTAAGCATCACGCAAAAATCGGTAGCTACAGGAATCAGCATCGATGCGATTGCCAACCAGACCTACACGGGATCGGCCTTGACTCCAGCCCTGGTAGTGAAGGACGGAAACACCACCTTGACTCTGGGTACAGACTACACGGTAGCCTACACCAACAATACGAATGTGGGTACGGCCACAGCGACGATTACCGGAGCGGGCAATTATTCTGGCACGAAGACGCAATCCTTTACCATTGTGGCTAAGGAAGCAAGTACGCTGACGATAGATGCAATTGCCAACCAAAACTTTACCGGAGCCGCCTTGACTCCGGCGGTGCTGGTGAAAGACGGAAGCAGAATCCTGACTCTTGGCACAGATTACACCTTAGCCTATAGCAACAATACCAATGTGGGTACGGCTACGGTAACAATCACAGGCTTGGGCAATTACACTGGAACGAAGACACAGACTTTTTCGATTGTCCAGCGTTTAGCTGCTTTACTGACTATAGATCCGATCGCCAATCAAACCTACACCGGAGCGGCCTTGACACCAGCTGTGGTAGTGAAAGATGGAAACACCACCTTGACCCTCGGTACAAATTACTCCGTTGCCTATAGCAGCAATACCAATGCGGGTACAGCCACGCTGACCATTACCGGTTTAGGAGAATACTCGGGCACGAAGACGCAAACCTTTGTGATTGAAAAAGTACCGCTCACGGTGCGCGTAGTCAATACTACCAAGAATTATGGGCAAGCAGATCCAGGATTTACTGTTACCTATTCAGGGTTCTTAGCAAATCAAACGGCTTCCGTGCTCTCAGGAGCGCTCAGCTATAGCCGCGCTACAGGACAAAATCCAGGCACCTATGCGGTGACCGCCTCCGGCTTGAGCAGCACCAATTATTCCTTTACCTATGTTTCGGGAACCTTGACCATTGTGGCTGTAGATACGGACGGGGATGGGGTACCCGATCACGTGGAAGACCAAGATGGGACCAATCCAAACGACCCGAAAGACTATAAAGATTCGGATGGAGACGGCGTTCCTGACTTCGTAGAAGAGCAGGACGGCACGGATCCAAACGACCCAAGCGATTTCAAAGATTCGGATGGAGACGGCGTGCCTGACTTCGTAGAAGAGCAGGACGGCACCGATCCAACTGATCCGAAAGAGTTCAAAGATTCGGATGGAGACGGCGTGCCCGACTTCGTAGAAGAGCAGGACGGCACGGATCCAAATGACCCAAGCGATTTCAAAGATTCGGATGGAGACGGCGTTCCTGACTTTGTAGAAGTGCAACAAGGAACCAATCCAACCAATCCAAGTGATTTCAAGGATTCGGATGGAGACGGCGTACCGGATTTTATTGAAATTCAGCAGGGCACTAATCCAAATAATGGAAACGATGCTACG
>JBIIFN010000072.1:0-11438 GCA_044237325.1 Algoriphagus sp. | reverse complement strand
GCAACGAGCTTTCTTTTCCCTTTAAGCGCTACCAGATTCAACCTGTTTGGCGTGCAGACCGACCACAAAAAGGCCGCTACAGGGAGTTTTACCAGTGTGATGCAGACGTAGTGGGCACAGATAGCCTGCTCTGTGAAGCTGAGATTATTCTCATGATTCGCCAAGTTTTTGCCAAGCTGGGGCTCAGTTCATACGCGATTAAGGTAAACAACCGCAAACTATTGACCGGCATCGCCGAAGTGATTGGTGCGCATGGCAAAGAAGGCCCACTCTGCGTGGCCATTGATAAGCTAGATAAAATCGGCTGGGAAAAAGTGCAGGAAGAGTTGCTGCAGCGCGGCTTCGAATCTTCCTCTTTGGCCCTTTTAGCTCCTTTGGTGTCTATGGCTCCAGGAGTAAAAGAGCGTGTGGCCTTTCTGAGTGATTTCCTTAAAGACTCACCTACGGGACTGCAAGGGCTACAAGAGCTCGAAGAAGTTTTTTCCCTTCTGGAAAAGATGGGAACCAACTTGGAGCACGTTGAGTTTGATGCTATGCTTGCGAGAGGGCTCTCCTATTATACAGGAGCGATTTTTGAAGTGAAGGTACATGGCGTATCCATCGGCTCGGTGAGTGGCGGGGGGCGTTACGACAACCTAACTGGCGTATTTGGCCTTCCTGGCGTGCCTGGGGTAGGATTTTCATTTGGTGTAGACCGACTTTACGACGTGATGGAGGAGTTGGGCTTGTTTCCAACAGATAGCCAAGCGAGCACCCAGTTGATGCTTGCCCACTTTGATGAGGCAGGCTTTACCTATGCGCTCTCCTTGCTTGGCCAATTGCGTCAGGCAGGCATCAAAACAGAGCTTTACCCAGACGTGGCCAAACTCAAAAAACAGTTGGAGCTTGCTGCCAAGAAAGAAATTGCCTTCGTGGGCATTTGCGGAGATGAAGAAATCGCCTCCGGTACCTTGGCCCTCAAGAATCTAGCCACAGGAGAACAAGAAATGCTACCCCTGGAGGCTGTAATTGCCAAGCTTGCTACCTCTCAAGGTTGAGGAGGCCCGCGGGAAGGCTTAGTAACAAATGGATAAGTTCAAATCAATAAACGCACAAGCATATGTTTGATTTCATGGGCATGATGGGCAAGGTAAAAGAGGCCCAAGCAAAAATTAAAGAGGCGCAAGCCAAGTTGGTTCTTATCACTGCCGAGGGGGAGTCGGGTGCTGGCCTAGTGAAAGTACTGGTCAATGGAGAGCGAAAATTGCTCAGCATACAGCTGGACGAATCCTTGCTCAGCCCCAATGACAAAGAAATGCTTAGCGATCTGATAGTAGCGGCGACCAACAAGGCGATGGAGGCCATAGAGGTCAAGATCAAGCAAGAAATGAAAGCTGCCACAGAGGGAATGCTTCCTTCTATTCCCGGCATGGATCTAGGTAACCTGTTTGGATGAAACCCTGCGCCATCGTCCTACTCAATTTTAATGGGGAAGCCGTATTGCCGTCTTTTTTGCCTTCCGTGGTGGCCAACAGCCAGTACGACATTTGGCTGATCGACAATGCGAGCACGGACGGGTCGCTTTCTTATGTAAAAGAACAGTTTCCGAGCGTGTCACTCATTTCCCTCAGCGCCAATCATGGCTTTACTGGAGGGTACAACCTGGGTCTTGACAATTTGCGAGGTCAATACGCACATTTTATTCTCCTCAATACCGACGTGGAGGTGACTCCAGGCTGGGACTTACAGCTGGTTGATTTTTTGCACCAGCAGGAGGCTTATGCAGCAGTACAACCCAAAATTCTTTCTTGGAAAGATAAGTCACGCTTTGATTATGCAGGTGCTGGAGGAGGGTTTTTGGACGCCTTGGGCTACCCCTATTGCCGAGGAAGGTTATGGGATCACTTGGAACACGACCAAGGACAATACAACGACACCTGCGACGTGGACTGGGCTTCAGGAGCCTGCATGGCTATTCGGGCTCACGATTATTTTGAACAAGGCGGATTTGATGGGGATTTTTTCGCGCACATGGAGGAGATAGATCTCTGCTGGCGCCTTCGCAAGTCAGGAAGAAAAATTGGCTACCTCGGAGCAGCTACGGTTTACCATTTGGGAGGGGCCACGCTCGACCGCGGTAGTTCGAAAAAACTCTACCTCAACATCCGCAATAGCCTTTCCATGCTATATAAAAACGTGGGGCTTTCTCGTTTTGTGGTCACGGTGGCGGTAAAAGGCGCTATGGAGGGGCTTGCAGCGCTCAATTACTTACGGCAGGGGCAAGTAGGTTTTGCCAAGGCCATCTTTCAAGGGTATAGTGATTTCTTTGCTTCGCAAAAAAAGAGGATTGTTGCAAAGTCGGGGGTTAGCCCAATTTCAAGTGCTGGTCCGGTTAGCTTTGTCTTTGGACAGTACCTTTTTCGTGGCGTCAGGAAGTTTACTGATCTTTAGTCAAAAAGGGCAGGATGGTTCTTTTTTCGAAAATAGGTCCTAATTTTCATCATCATCGCCATCGAAACATACAAAACGACAGGCGAACCCATCGTGATAAATGAGGTGTAGATGAAAAATAAGCGGATACTGTCGATAGGAAAATGCAGTTTTTCTCCAAGCTTGGAGCAAACACCAAAGGCGCGTTCCTCAAAAAATAGTTTAAGTTTTTCCATAAAAAAGGTGGGTGTAATTAATCCAAAGGTACAACTAAAATTAATTTATTGTCAAACTGCCCTGATAATCAACTTGTTTTGGCTGACGGTACTTTTTTTTGCGAGCACACAAAATCTTTTTGCGCAGAAGAGAAAAGAAGCCTCTTCCACTGCCTATTTACAAGACTTTACCCTACGACCTAAGCAGCTTCGGCTGGAGGGAGATTCCATTCGATTTATGCTGCAAGGCACGGCGCTGCTTCCCTCAGGAATTTTGAGTAAGGGAGCTCATGTGATGCTTCAGCTGCGTGCAAGTCAAGATACGTTGGAGTTGGGAGAAGTTGGCGCGGTAAGCAATGGGTCTTTTTCGGTTTTTAGTAAAAATATCGTGCTGGCTTATCAGCCATGGATGGACAAGGGTCACTTGGTCCTTCAACTAGTTTTCGGCAATCGTGACCAAACGCCAGCAGAAGAAAGGGTGTTGGCGTCCGGAGTGCGGGCGCCGCAACGTTGGGTACATCTGGGCAATCACCTTCCAGGAGAAACAAGCTATGAACTCGGAAAATACGATGGCCCCCAACTCCCTGCTCCTGGCCGGGCGGTCAGCGAAGAGTTTACTTTTTATTTTGCGCCAGGCAAGTCTGACTGGACGACCGCCTTGGGTAATGAGCAAGAAAGAAACCGATTAGGAGAGTTTTTGAAAAAAAATCCAGACGTCCGACAGCTGCAACTGACCGGTCTGCAATCGCCTGAGCAAGCCGAAGGCAGGAATAGCCAGTTGGGCTTCAACAGGGGGCAAGCGGTAGGGCAGGTGTTAACTCAATTTTTTCCTTCGCTGGAGCAAATAACCATCAACTATGGCTCGAGGTGGAACGATTGGTTTGACTTCCGAATCTTACTCGCCGACTATTCCGAGTTGTCTGAGGAAAGTAAGGCTTCCTTTTATCAAATTATTCTTGGCGAAGGCAGTTATTTAGAAAAGGGAATAGCGCTGAGAGGCCTTCCTGATTTTGCTAAGGTGTCTGCAGCACTTTACCCGCAGTTGCGTTCGGTAAAGGTCGAACTCACGGCACGTCCTTACTTAGGTCTCAATGAGCAGCAGGCCAAGCGCCTTCAGGAGGCCTTACGTCCAAATGGGGTCAAACGACTTTCCGAGGCTGACTGGGCTCTTGCGGCAGCAGCAAGCCAAGATTTGGAGGAGAAAGGGTATTTGTACTCCAAAATGGCCGAAGGTTATCCCAGCCGCCTTCCATTTATCAACTTGGCAGTGGTTCGACTCAGGCAAGCACAGGCGTTGCCCGATTGGGGATCCAAGGAAGTGCTTTGGGAAGAGGCAGAGCGTCTTCTTGAACACGCGCATCAGGGAAAACCGCATCCACTGGTACTATATAACCAAGCACAAGTGCTTATAAATAAAGGCGAGTATTGGAAGGCGTATATGCTTTTGTCCGATGCATCCGTGCTCGCCAAAGGGCAAGCTTCTTTGGCTGCCGATATAGACCTCTTGCGCGGCGCATTGGATGTGCAAAGAGGAGAGTACAAGTTGGCCTTGCTTCGCTTTGCTGCACCCATATCGACGGCAAAGGATTTTTTCAACAAAGGGATTGCACACTTTCAACTTGGGGATTATGGCGGAGCGACGGCTGCTTTTGAGGCATCTGTCCTGCAAAGTAGGGAGTTTGGCTACGGGTATTACGGGCTGGCGTGGGTAGCCCTTGAGCTAGGGCAGGTAGACACTGCGCTGGATTACCTACAAAAGGCGTTACAAAACAATGCTTCCCTGCGGGAAAAAGCCATCCTAGATCCTACTTTTGAAGTGTTTCGTAGTGAGGGAAAGCTTGAACTCAACTAGCCTGCTACGGGTTTAGGACAATTGGGTTTGAATCGTGAGGGTACACCTTATATATAAGATAGAATAGCTAGAGGTTTTCTTCCGAGAGGGCTGACAGGTCAGAAAGACTCATTTGTTTCGAAATTGTTAACTCACTTGTGTTCGTCTTGTAAAAAAAGGAGGTTGTTTTGGTGAAATCCGAAATTATTGAAAGGCGATTTCTCTTCAATTGAGCACTTAGCGGTAATTTTTTTACCCAAATCGAAATTTAATTTAGGTGAGATGATTTGTTTTTTCTTTTAGATTATTTAACATTGAGTGTCGCAAAGTGACAACAAACCCAAAAAACCAGCCTATGAGTAAAATTACTTGATCCAAAATCCTTCTCTCACCTAACATCGACCGATGTCAAACCTATCGGTTTTTTTAAGTTCGCAGGTCATCTGACCAGGTATAGGCGCAATAGAATCCCTAAAATTTCGTGGACCCTCTGTTGCAATTATTTTAAGAATAATCGCAAACGATTGCATTATCAATTAACAAACAGGTTATTGAGATTAATCTTGTTACCCAATCTATCTATATTATGAAAAACATTTACAAAATTCTAAGTGTGTGCCTTACGCTCTTAGTGCTGTCTGTATCGGCTGCTTATGCGCAGAAAACGGTGACAGGTACAGTACTAGACGAGTTTGGCATGGGCCTTCCGGGTGTTTCGGTCCTTGTAAAAGGAACGACTAACGGTACAGCCACAAACATTGACGGAAAGTATTCCCTAAATGTTTCTAACGACCAAGCAACCTTGGTTTTCTCTTTTATCGGTTACACAGCTGTTGAGCAACAAGTAGGCTCCAGAAGTGTCGTGGATGTTTCCATGAGTCCAGACGAAAGAACCCTTACTGAACTTGTAGTAACAGGTTACTCCATTGACTCCAGAAGAGAGACGACAGGCGCGATCGCTACTGTTAGCCCTAAGGATTTGACTGTAATCCCTACAGGTAACATCGAGCAGACCCTTCAAGGTCGTGTTTCTGGTGTTACTGTAATTACCAACGGTCAGCCAGGTACTTCTTCTATCATTCGTGTACGTGGATTCGGTGCCTTCGGTGGTAACGAGCCTTTGTACATTGTCGATGGAGTACCTACTGGATCTACTGATTTCTTGAACCCAGACGATATTGAGTCTACTACTGTATTGAAAGATGCAGCTGCAGCTTCTATCTACGGTGCTCGTGCAGCCAACGGTGTAATCGTTTACACGACCAAGCGTGGCGCTAGAGACAAGAAGTTGCGTGTAGATTACAACGGTATGTACGGTGTCACAGATCCAGGCACTGGTTTGGACATGTTGAATCCACAAGCCTATGCGGACATCACGTGGTTGGCTGAAAAAAACACAGCTACTCTACAGAATCGTACTCCAGCTTATGGTCACCCACAGTTTGGTACCGGCACTACGCCAGTTATGCCTTACTACTTGAGCTCTATTAGCCAAAGCTCCACAGGAGCATTGAGCGTCCTTTCAGGACAGCCAGGGCCATTTACTCAAGCTCAAATCGATCAGCAAAGAGGTTGGTACAACATCAATCCTGCTGCAGGAACTATCCGTCAGTTGACCAAAGCTGCAACTGGAGAAGGTACAGATTGGTATGATGCAATCACTCGATTTGCTCCATTGAACAGACATTCTTTGGGCTTCAATGGTGGATCTGAGACTTCAAGATTTTACATTGGCTTGGGTATGCAGGATCAAGGCGGTATCTTGATTGGTAACAATTTCAAAAGATATTCCTTGCGTGCAAACTCTGAGTTTGATCTAACTAACCGCATTCGCATCGGCCAAAACTTCCAGGGCACCTACCGTCAGGTATTGGGCCAATCAGGAGGTACTGGTGGACGAGGTGTTTCTGGTGACGAAAACGACATCCTTCAGGCTTTCCGTATGCCATCCATTATTCCTGTTTATGACGAGTTTGGTGGCTATGCAGGTACTGCTTCTAGAGGTTTCAACAACCCAAGAAACCCAGTTGCTTCTCGTGACGGACAGTTGAACAACAGAAACTTCAACGCGAATGCCTTCGGTAACGTGTATGCGGAGTGGGACATCATCGATGACTTGACTTTCAGAACTTCCGCAGGTGGTCAGTACAACAACTACTACTATTGGGGTTATTCCAGACTTCAGTACGAAAACTCAGAAAATAACTCTGCGTTTGGATACGATGAAGGTGCTGGATTCTCTTTTGGCTGGACATTTACCAATACTTTGTCTTACAAGAAGAAAATCAACAAGCATGACTTCAATTTCTTGGTAGGTCAAGAAGCCTTGAACTCAGGTGCTGGTAAAAACATGAGTGCAGTTGGACAAAATCCGTTCTCTACAGATCCTAACTTCATTACTATTTCCAACTTGCCAGTAGGTACACGTCAAGTAAACTCTGGTCAATTCAAAGGAGTTAACTTCAACTCTTACTTTGGTCAAGTGCGTTATACCTACAACGACAAGTACATCTTCAGTGGTGTTGTTCGTCGCGACGGTTCTTCTCGATTTGGTGCCAACGCGAGATACGGGGTGTTCCCTGCATTCTCTGCAGCTTGGAGAGTTTCTTCGGAATCCTTCCTACAAAGCGCTACTTGGATCGACGACTTGAAGATCCGTGGTGGTTGGGGTGAAATGGGTAACTCCAACAACGTAGATCCAAACAACCAGTACTCTTTGTTTGCAGGTGACATTGGATCTTCTTCTTACGATATCACAGGTTCTAACTCAGGTGCTCAGATTGGTTTCAGAAGATCTCGTATCGGTAACCCGAACGCGCAGTGGGAAACTGCTGTAACTCAGAACATCGGTTTTGACGGTACGTTCTACAACGGTAAGTTGGATGTTATCTTCGATTGGTGGAGAAAAGACACCAAGGACTTGTTGTTCACAGTTCCAATTCCTTTGACTGCAGGTAGCAATGCTGCACCTCCAGCAGTTAACATTGGCGAGATGTTGAACAGAGGTCTTGACCTTTTGGTCTCTACTCGTGGTAACTTGACTACAGACTTGACGTACGAATTAACAGCTACCGGATCTATCTTGAAAAATGAGATCGTAGCCCTTTCTCCAGGTTTGGACCGAATTACTTCTGTCAATCCATCTTTCCGTGGTATTGAGCCTATCCGTAATGCGGTTGGTCAGCCATTGTCCTCTTTCTTCGGATACAATGTTCTTGGATTGTTCCGTAATGCGGAAGATGTGTCTAAGCATGCTGTTCAGGACGGTAAAGCTCCAGGTCGTTTCAAGTTTGAAGACGTCAATGGTGATGGTACAATCACTCCTGATGACCGTATCTTCCTTGGCAACCCAGTTCCTGATTTCACAGGTGGTTTGAACTTTACTATAGGTTACAAAGCATTTGATCTTTCTGCTTACTTGTATACTTCTATCGGTAACGAAATCTGGAACCAATCTCGTTGGTTCACTGACTTCTACCAGACCTTTGAAGGTGCTGCTAAGTCTGCTAGATTGCTAGAAGCTTGGACTCCACAGAACTTGGATGCAACTATTCCAGTCGTAGAGCGCGTTTCTAACTTCTCTAACGCTAACGTAGCCAACTCTCACTATGTGGAAGATGGATCCTACTTGAGATTGCAGAACTTGACTTTAGGTTATTCTGCTCCTGCTAGCGTATTGCAGAAGTTGAAGATGGAAAGATTGAGAGTATTCGGTTCTGTTAACAACCTATTTACCTTGACAGGATACGAAGGATTGGACCCTGCAGTAGGTGGAAACGCCGACTTAACTTTTGGTGTTGACGTAGGTAACTACCCAGTAACTAGAGGTTGGACTTTCGGTCTTAACTTGAGCTTCTAAGCTCAAACAAATGATTTTGAATCGAGTTATAGACACTATAATTGATTAAACAAATGAACAATTTCAAATTAAAAATCGGTGCCCTGCTAGCGTCCGGAGCGATGCTGGTAGCAGTGAGTTGTAGCGAGGAGTTTTTGGAAGTCCCGCCGGTTGGACAATTGGCTGAAGCCCAGCTTTCATCATTAGCTGGTCTTGACGCTTCATTGATCGCGGCGTATTCCCAAGTAAACGGACGTGGCAACAGATTAGGATCTCCATCCAACTGGGTGTGGGGTAGTATTAGAGGTGGTGAGGCCAACAAAGGCACTGACCCGGGTGACTTTACGACAATCAACCCAATTCAGCGTTTTGAAAACAACGCTGCTGGTGGTGATATTGGAGCAAAGTACAACGTAGCTTACGAAGGTATTGCAAGAGCCAACAACGTGTTGAGACTATTGACAAAGGCGGGTCCAGATGTGACTCCTAATGATCAAGCGCGTCTATCTGCACAGGCTAGATACCTCAGAGCACACTTCTATTTCGAACTTGCGCGTGACTACGACAAGACTCCTTATGTGGACGAAACTGTAGATTACGGTACTGGTCTAGAAAAAGTGAAAAATGACAAATCGCTTTGGCCGTTCATTATTGCTGACTTGGAGTATGCAATCTCCAAGCTGCCTGCAACTCAGCCTCAAGTAGGTCGAGTTAACGTATGGGCAGCAAAGTCCTACTTGGCTAAAGTGTACATGTACACCAAAGAGTTTGGTAAAGCAAAGGCTTTGTTTGATGATGTAATCGCTAATGGCGTTACGTCAAACGGATTGAAGTATGGCTTGGTTCCTTACTACGATGACATGTTCCGCGGTAAGAATGACAACCACCAGGAATCTATCTGGGCGTATCAGTCTGCTGCAAACACGGGTTCTGTAAACAATGCCAACCCAGAGTTTGACTTGAACTTCCCTTACAATACCGGGCCTGCTGGTCCAGGTAACTGCTGCGGATTCTTCCAGCCAAGCTTCTCTTTTGTGAACGCATTCAGAACTAAAAACGGTCTACCACTTTTGGATAAGTCGTACAACACAGGTGCAAACCAAGTGAAGAACGATATGGATGTAGCTTCAGGAGCTTCCTTCACGCCAGATGCAGGTGAACTTGATCCTCGTTTGGACCACACTGTAGGCCGTAGAGGTATCCCTTATTTGGATTGGATGGATCACCCAGGTCAAGCTTGGATCCGTAACCAGCCAAACGCAGGTCCTTACTCTCCTAAGAAGTATATCTATGCAAAGTCTGAGTCTGGTACCTTCCAGGACAACTCTTCTTGGACTCCAGGTTATACTGGTATCAACTTCATGATCATCCGCTTTGCAGACGTGCTATTGCTAGCTGCTGAAGCTGAAATCGAAGTGGGTAGCTTGGAAAAAGCCCGTGAGTATGTGAACAGAATTCGTACAAGAGCTATCAATTCTGAAATTAAGAGAAGCAATGGTACTCCTGCGGCTAACTACAAAATCAGCACGTATTCTGCTGCTTGGACGGATAAGGATGCTGCTAGAGCAGCTGTTCGTATGGAGCGTATGCTTGAATTGGGTATGGAAGGTCACAGATTCTATGACCTACAGCGTTGGGGAACTGCCCAGGCTGAATTGGATTTCTACTTTGCTTACGATGGAGCGAAACTTGCTTCTGCCCTAGGTGGATCTAAGTATTCCGATAAGTTCAAGTGGGTTCCAATCCCTCAAGATCAAATTGACCTTGTAGGAAAAGACATCTTGGCTCAAAATCCAGGTTTCTAATTCCTTAGGATAAATTAATGGAAAGGGAAGGTCATTAGGCCTTCCCTTTTTTTTTGTTCAATGCGCTTAGGCTCATTTTTTTACCAAGGGAATGTATTATTTTTCTACTTCTTAGTTTATTTCTATTCTGGATGAGATTCTACAACTTACTTCTTGCTACTGTACTTGGTTCGCTGCTTGTTTCCTGCCAATCCGAAGACACTCTTTTTGTGCTCAAAACACCTGAGGAGACCGGAATTGACTTCAACAACCAAATTGATGAAACTGACAGTTTCAACATTCTCACCGACGAATACATTTTCAATGGTGGAGGCGTAGCTACGGCAGATTTTGACAACAATGGTTTGCCTGACCTCTTTTTTACAGGAAATCAGGTAGCCAATCGACTTTACCTCAATCAAGGGGAGTTTTCCTTTCAAGATGTATCGGAAGAGGCGGGAATCCTTGCAGCAGATAAATGGTGTACAGGAGCCGTAGTGGTAGACATCAATCAAGATGGATGGGCTGATATCTATGTAGCTGCCGCTATGAAAAAAGGACCAGGGGAGCGCAATAACTTGCTATTTGTCAACCAAGGCAAAGATTCCCAAGGAAAAATCACCTTTAAAGAAATGGCTAGCCAATACGGAATTGCCGACGCAGGTAATTCTATGGGGGCGGCATTTTTGGATTACGATTTGGATGGAGATCTAGATCTCTACGTACTCAACAACGAGCAGCTCGCTGCCAAGCCAACCAATTTTAGAGCTAAAGTCACTGATGGATCTGCCATCAATAACGATAGCTTCTATAAAAATAATGGGGACGGGACCTTTACCAATGTGACGCTCGAAGCGGGAATAACCTACGAAGGCTTTGGCCTTGGCTTGGCAATCGGAGATGTCAATAACGACGGCTGGCCAGATATCCACGTGAGCAACGACTACATCACCAACGATATTCTTTACACCAACAATCAAAACGGAACCTTTACTAACCAAACCAAGGAGTTGTTGCGCCATCAAAGCCAATTCTCCATGGGATCAGACATGTCCGACGTGAATAACGATGGGTTGCCTGATCTGATCACGATTGACATGCTCGGTGAGGATAGCTACCGCAAAAAAACTACCATCGGCAAAAACGTCTACCAAACCTACCTCAACAACGAGGAGTTTGGCTACGAGTACCAGTATGTGCGCAACATGCTTCACATCAACAATGGTCCTGGTGTGCCATTTAGTGAGGTGGGGATGTTTGCCGGGGTCTATCAAACCGATTGGAGCTGGGCTCCCCTTTTTGCAGATATAGACAACGATGGCAATCGGGATCTATTGGTTACCAATGGATTTCCTCGTGAC
>JBIIFN010000232.1:0-3111 GCA_044237325.1 Algoriphagus sp. | reverse complement strand
TAGAAGGCAGAACAGCCTCCCTCCCCTGGAGACCTTGCCTGAAGGGGTGCAGCAGGCCATCTCCTTCTGTACCGATTGGTTGGCAGGCAAGGAATCCTTCCTGCAAACTACCTCGGGCACTACGGGCATCCCAAAAGAGGTTTGGCTCAGTCGGCAACAATTGGAAGCCAGCGCAACCGCTACGGGGGCATTTTTTGGCGCAGATGCTAGTTTCTCACTTCTCTGCTGCCTGAATCCCGCCTATATCGCAGGCAAAATGATGCTTGTACGCGCCTTGGTTTGGGACTGCGAACTAACACTTGTGGAAGCCAGTTCGGACCCCTTGACGGGATTAAATGAGCCCTTCTCACTGATTGCGATGGTTCCCCTCCAAGTGGCTACCAGTCTGGCTAATACCGATAGCATGCAACAGCTTAAAGCCCTCAAAGCCCTGCTTGTTGGGGGAGCGCCACTGCCTTATGCTGTTCAGGAGGAGATAAGTAGGCACGGTATCGCCGCCTGGCAAACGTTTGGAATGACGGAAACGGTCTCTCATTTCGCTTTGGCCAAGATTACGACAGAAGAATTGGTCTACCACTGCCTTCCTGGAGTTGAAATCGGGTTAGATGAGGAGGACAACCTATGGGTCCAATCTCCCATGAGTGGAACGGAAAAAATAGCCACTCGAGATAAAATTGAACTTAGGTCAAAAAAATCATTTATCTGGCTAGGGCGGGCTGATTTTAGGGTAAATTCGGGTGGAATCAAGCTTTTCCCCGAACAGCTGGAACAGAAAGTCGCGCAACTTATGCATGCCCTGCTGCCAGGTGTGGCCTATTTCTTTTTCGGGGAAAAGGATCCCTTATTGGGAGAGCAGTTGGTGATGTACTTGGAAACCAGCCCGAATTCGCCCAGCATCCTTACCCTAGAAAAGGAACTTCGAGCACAGGTAGGAAAATATGAGGTACCGAAAGTCATCTATGGCCGCTCTTCCTTCGTATACACTCCCACGGGCAAGATCAATCGCACCGCTACAGCCAAACTGCCATGAAATACATCTTCCTTTTCCTCACGATTTTTTGCGTTAGTCACTTATCTGCACAAACAGCAGGTAGCTCACTTCAGCTCCACATCACGGAAGCCAGTAACGATCAAGGAATGATTCGCGTGCTCATTTTTTCACAGGCAAGCGGCTTTCCTGACAACCCTGCAAAGGCGGTAAAAAGCTACTCCGTTCCCCCTAAAAAAGGGGCCGTATCCATTGCAGTACCTGGATTACCCCCAGGAAGCTATGCTATAGCCGTGATTCACGACAAGGATAGCAATGGGAAATTAAGTACCAATGCCGTGGGCTATCCCAGCGAGCGGTACGGCTTTTCCAACAATCCAAAAGTTTACTTTAGTCCTCCCACCTTTGACAAGGCAGCAATTGATCTTGGCTTAATGCCGCAAACTGTCCGTATCGTGCTGCACTAGTCGGTATTGCGGAGCCATCCCGTGATGGAGAGACGCGGTTTGTGCGTTGGCAAGACCTCGTGGGGTACCTCAGCACTTAAAAAAACCACCAGGCGACCTCCAATAGGAAGCACGTCTTCTACCCGCTCGGTTCCGTCATCTTGAGGAAAATAGAGGCGCAATTGCCCACCATCGGCTTCCGTCCAAGAATCGTTCAGGTAAAGAATGATTGAGACCACGCGGTGGGGTACGGCATGAAACTGGTCCAAGTGCCGTTTGTAGAAAGAACCGATGGGATAGCGTGCAAAATGACCTTCAAAGGATTTCAATCCTAAAAAGCAGCGACGGTTGAGGGCATGCTGAATTTCTGTGATTTTTTCCCAGTAGGCCGCTTGCAGCGGGCTGAGCGCTTGTGCATCCATCCAGAGTACCTCATCGCTTCTTATTTCGGTTCGAACCTGCTTTTGATCCCCTTTTCCGATGGCTGCATGTCTAAATTTACCCTGATTTAACAGGTCTGTTTGCTCAGCTAAAAGGGATTTTCGAAAGCCCTCGTCTACGAAATCATCGATGACCACGTAGGAGTTTTGGTAGATTTCACTGCTGATATGATCGAGTACTTCCTCCATGAATATTGGCTTGAGAAGGTAAAATAACCACTTTATTACGCAAAAAACCATACTTTTGTGGAAAGCTATGGCGATGAGTTCAGTTACACCTACCACGGGTCTTGTTTTAGAATACGACTCCGGCATCCTTCCTCCACCCTTCAGTCACGTATTTCGACTTTCTTTGGATTGGTCCAAGGTGGGTTTGCAGGCGCAGCTCGACTTGCACTATACCGACAGAGAAGAACTCACTGAGCAGGAAATCCTTGACGAGGGCTTTAGTTTGGAAGGAGACTACCGATTTGATGGTAAGATCGCTACGGTATGGATTCGACCTCTGCAAGACCTGTTGAAGAGCACCCGATGGACCAAGAAATCCATTGAGGAAGGAGGAATTACGCTCAGCACCCTTGAACAAGGAAAAAGTCAGGGGGTAAAAATCCCTGTTAACCAGGAAGAGTGGCAATTGATGGCACAGGACCTCATTCAAGCCATCTACGAAACGGAGAAAAAAGAGGCTCCTCTAACCATCCACTACCGGAAGGTCGCACAGGATCAAATCACTGATATTGGCCTAACGGTACATTTTTCTACGCGTGAGGTCATTTTGACGAAGGGGGAAAGCAGCAAAACTATTCCTTGGGGAAAATCCCTGGAACTCATGAAGCTCGTGTTTATGCCTGACTACCGCTACGACCTCGCCAAAGAGGAGGCGGGCACCAAGCGAGGGGCCTACATCGAATGTGGAGATGGGTACTGGCACGAACTGGGCAAAGGCGTGGTCAATAGCCATCCGTCCTTTGATGCAGTAGGAAAAATCCGCGCTGGATTTGACCAGCTATTGGAGGGCTAAATACACTAATTTTCACACATGACATCCCTTTGTGGCTATGAAATGCTCACCAAGGAAAGGATGCTGCGACGGTAGTATTGACAGAATTCTGTACTTACTAACTTGTACTTTTTATTTAAAGTAATACTACAATCAATTATTTTTAATTGATTTAAATTCAATAGTTTAAACAAACTATTTTATGTCAACATAGTCCGCAGCGGTGGACTGATTCGA
>JBIIFN010000231.1:0-3120 GCA_044237325.1 Algoriphagus sp. | reverse complement strand
TATACACATCCAAGGCCTCTGGCGTAGACTTCAAGTTGGACAAGCCACGCTTCTGCGCCTCTTTGGCCCATTCCTCAGAGTAGCCATCTCCCTCAAAACGAATCTTTTTGGACTCCTTGATGTACTTACGCAATACGTCTACAATGGCAATTTTCTTTTCCTTGCCTGCATTCAATTCCTTCTCAATGTCCTTGTACAGCTGACGCAATACCTCCGCCACAATTACGTTCAAGGTAGTCATCGGTCCACCCGAGTTGGCAGAAGAGCCTACTGCGCGGAACTCAAACTTATTGCCCGTAAAGGCAAAAGGTGAGGTACGGTTACGATCGGTGTTGTCTAGGATAATTTCTGGGATCTTGGAGATGCCCAACTTCATGTACATGTTATCACCCTTCTCGATCTTCACGTTGCCGTTTTTCTCCAACTCATCCAACAATTCGGACAAGGTCTCGCCCAAGAACACGGACATGATCGCTGGAGGAGCCTCGTTGGCGCCCAAACGGAAGTCGTTGGAAGCGGAAGCAATGCTCGCACGAAGCAAGTCGGCGTGGTCGTAAACCGCCTTTACGGTAGCCACGAGGAATACGAGGAACTGCAAGTTTTCACGTGCTGAGTTGCTCGGTTGGAACAAGTTGACACCCGTATCGGTGATCAAAGACCAGTTGTTGTGCTTGCCACTGCCGTTTACGCCTGCAAATGGCTTCTCGTGGAACAAGACTTTGAAGCCATGCTTCTCCGCTACCTTGTCCATCACGTCCATCAAAAGTTGGTTGTGGTCTACGGCCTTGTTGATCTCTTCAAAAATCGGCGCCACCTCAAACTGTCCAGGAGCCACCTCGTTGTGACGGGTAGATACCGGGATGCCCAACTTGTGTGCTTCCACCTCAAATTCCATCATATAGTCCTTTACGCGAGTAGGAATACTACCGAAGTAGTGGTCTTCCAACTGCTGTCCACGTGCCGGGGTATGTCCAAATACCGAGCGACCTGCCATCACCAAGTCGGGACGGGCGGCAAATAGCGCCTTGTCAATCACAAAATATTCTTGTTCGATCCCCAAAGAAGGAGACACCTTGCGTACATCACGGTCAAACAATTGGCAAATCGCCACCGCAGCCTCATTGATGGACTCCATGGATTTCAAAAGCGGGGTCTTGTAATCTAGCGCCTCTCCCGTGTAGGACACAAAGATAGTGGGGATACACAAGGTCTTCTCGAATACGAAGATCGGAGAAGAAGGATCCCAAGCGGTGTAGCCTCTCGCCTCAAAGGTAGAGCGGATGCCGCCATTCGGGAAAGAAGACGCATCAGGCTCCTGCTGTACAAGCGCAGAACCTTTAAATCTTTCCATGCCCGCATACATATCAAAGAAGGAGTCGTGCTTTTCGGCCGTAGTGCCGGTCAAAGGCTGAAACCAGTGCGTGTAGTGCGTGACTCCCTTGGCCATCGCCCAGGTCTTTACTGCAGAAGCAATCTCCTCGGCAGTGCTTGAATCGATTTTGGAACCCTTATCGATGGCTTCCATCACCTTTTTGAATACGGAAGGCGCAAGCGACTCTTTCATCTGCTTTGTGCCAAATACGTTCATGCCGAAGTAATCGGAAATCTTGGAGGAAGGTGGGGTAACGTGGATTCGAGGTCTTGCCTGAACCATCGCCAAAGCGCTTTGTCTTAGTGTTGCCATCGTTTGAGGAGAAGAGGGTGTGATTTATAGGGGTAAAGGTAGAAAAATATCTTCTATTTTCAATTTCAGGTTTGTTTTTAACTCATTTTTTAAAAAATTTTTTCTTTTTATGGATTTATGGGTTCTTATTTATCCAAAAATGAAGAAATAATCAATTTTTCCTCCTCCTACCGGAGAAATTGCAAAAACCTCGGGATTGCCTACCTTTGTCGCCGAACGTATTGCTTTTGTATTGTGAAAAAAGTTGCCTTTTACACCCTGGGTTGCAAACTCAATTTCTCAGAAACGTCGACCATTGCGCGACAGTTTGAGGAAAAAGGCTTCCTGAAAGTTGATTTTCAGGAAAATCCAGACATCTACATTATCAATACCTGTTCGGTTACCGAAAACGCAGACAAGAAGTGTAAGAAGCTGGTTCGTGAGGCGAAAAAAATCTCCCCAGACTCTTTCGTAGCCATCATTGGCTGCTACGCGCAGCTGAAGCCTACCGAAATCGCAGAGATTGAAGGAGTAGACGCCGTACTCGGGGCTGCCGAAAAATTCCGATTGCTCGAATTACTGGATGGCTTTGCGAAGGAACAAGAAACCAAGGTGCTGGCTTCAGAGATCAGTGCAGCAACAAGTTTCGAGACTGCCTTTTCCATCAATGACCGCACCCGAACCTTCCTAAAGGTGCAGGATGGCTGCAATTACGGTTGCGCCTTTTGTACCATCCCCCTCGCCCGGGGAAAAAGTCGGAGTTCCAGCATCGCTCAGGTACTGGAAGCCGCCCAAACCATCGCCGCAACCGAAGTAAAAGAAGTGGTCTTGACAGGTGTGAATATTGGTGATTTTGGCATCGTGGATGGCAAGCGGGAAGAACGCTTTGCTGACCTGGTGATGGCCTTGGACGAAATTGAAGGCATAGATCGCTTTCGCATCTCCTCCATCGAGCCCAACCTGCTTACCAACGAAATCATTGAATTTGTATCGCGCTCCAAGCGATTTGTACCTCACTTCCACATCCCGCTACAATCTGGATCCAATACCATCCTGCGAAAAATGGGTCGACGCTACCTGCGCGAACTCTACGAAGATCGGGTAAGTAAAATCAAGACCCTCCTCCCCCAGGCCTGCATCGGCGTGGACGTAATCGTGGGTTTCCCTGGGGAGACGGACGAACTCTTCCTAGAAACCTACAACTTTCTAAACGAGCTGAACATCTCCTACCTCCACGTATTTACCTATTCGGAGCGCGCCAATACACGTGCGGTGGACATGGAGGGGGTGGTACCCTTGAAAATTCGGAACGAGCGCTCCAAGATGCTTCGCATTCTCTCGGAGAAAAAGCGCCGCAAATTTTACGAGGAGAATTTGGGCCAGACTTTTACTGTACTTTTTGAGGAGGACATTGAGGACGGGATGATGCATGGCTTCACCGAAAACTACATCCGCGT
>JBIIFN010000230.1:0-3125 GCA_044237325.1 Algoriphagus sp. | reverse complement strand
AACTACTTGGTTGGTCTTTTTTTCGGTCACCTTCACCACAGCATCCATTCCTTTTACGTAGAGTAGCTCTAGGTTGCGCCCTGCAAAATAAAACCGGTCTCCCACCTTCAGTTTGGCTATAAAGTATTCTTCTACTGTGCCGAGGTAGGCTCCATTTTTGAATTTTACCTTGAGGGACACATCGCTAACGATGGTACCCATGCTCAGGCGGTGCTTCATCGCTATTTTTTTGTTTTTGACGCGGTACAGGCCATCTTCTTCCATCACTACTTTGAGGAAGTCGTCGTAGCTGCCGAGTGAGGCCCCTCCCTTGGTGATGAAGTCCAAGATCCAGTCAAATTCTTTTTGGGAGAGTGAGGCATAGGAGCAGGTACGCTTCACAATTGGGAAAAGGACGCTGGGATCAAATCCTTCGCCTACCGCTAGGGTGACCAAAAACTGGATGAGCACGTCGTAAGGAAGTTGTGGAGCAAACTGTGACTCCAGGTCCTCGTCTGCGATGGCATTGCGTAATGCGGCCGCTTCGATGAGTTCAAGCGCATTGGTGGGTACAAAAAATACCTCCGAGGGAAGGCCAGGCTGGTGTCCAGCTCTTCCAGCACGCTGCACAAAGCGGGATACTCCCTTTGGACTGCCGATCTGGATTACGCGATCTACCGGCCTAAAGTCTACTCCAAGATCCAAGCTGGAGGTACAGACCACCACTTTCAAGATGCCTTCGTGCAATGCATTTTCCACCCAATTACGGACGGAACTGTCGAGAGAACCATGGTGCATGGCCATCAACCCCGCCCAGTCGGGTCTTGTTTCAAGGATTTTTTGGTACCAAAGCTCCGTTTGGGAGCGGGTATTGGTGAATAGCAAGACTGAGCGTCCTCCCTCTATCGTTTCTATCACCTGATCAATCATTTTGAGGCCTAGGTGGCCTGACCAGGGGTATTTTTCAATTTCCTCCGGAAAAATAGACTTCAGGATTATTTCCTTACCGATGTTGGCTTTTACAAGATGCATGGGCAGTTGCTCACCCAGAAGTACCTTGGCGGCATGCTCTAAGTTGCCCAAGGTGGCGGAAATAGCCCAGCGCTTGAAAGGTTTGCTGCTCATGGCCTGGATGTATTCCAATGCCAGTTGAACTTGCACGCCGCGCTTATTGCCTACCAGCTCGTGCCACTCGTCCACGACCACGCAGCTTAGTGATTGGAAGAGGTCTTGCTGGTCTTTTTGGGAAAGAAGTATATGCAGGGTTTCCGGCGTGGTAATCAGGCATTCGGGAGGATTTCTTTTGAAGGCAGCTCTGGTCTTGGGATCGGTATCTCCATTGCGTACCCCCACGCGCCAGGGAAGTTCGAGTACCTCGCAAACTTCCTGCATGGCCTTTTGAAGGTCTTGGGCCAAGGCCCGCAACGGGGTGACCCAGATGAGCTGAATTCCATTTTTTTGAGGGGTTTTCCAGCTATCAGGATGTTGGAGGATATAGTCCATTAGGGCGGGAAACCATAGTGCAAAGGTTTTTCCTGAACCGGTGGGCGCGTTTAGTAAGCCCGACTTACCATCTAAAAAATCTTTCCAGGCTTCGATTTGAAAGGGAAAGGGGGTCCAGCCCTTTTTCTCAAAATAGGCCAATGCCGGTGCCAATCGTGGATCTTCCATGCTAGTAAAGTAGGGCTTGGAGGTCCGCCAGGCTGTTTGCTTGGTCTATGGTCTTGTCTTTTCGCCAGCGGGCGATGCGAGGAAACCGTAATGCAATGCCGCTTTTGTGTCGTGGGCTAGCTTGAATGCCTTCAAAGGCTATCTCAAAGACAAGTCCTGGGGTGACGGTGCGTACGGGCCCAAATTTCTCTTTCGTGTTTTTCTTCACATAGGCATCCACTTCCCTAATTTCTGCATCGGTCAAGCCAGAGTAGGCCTTGGCAAAGGATACTAGGAGCTCCCCATCCCAAACGCCAAAGGTATAATCCGTAAACAGGTCTGCACGTCTGCCGTGCCCTTTTTGGGCATAGATCAACACGCCATCGATGGTCAACGGATCAATTTTCCATTTCCACCAGCTGCCTCTTTTTCTGCCTGTTTCGTAGCTGGAGTCCTTTTTCTTGAGCATCAGTCCTTCGCTCCCTTGTTCGCGTGAATCCATCCGCTGCAGTGCCAATTCTTCCCAGCTGTCAAACCTAATCGGTGCAGAGACCTCTAGTGATGGAAGCGACAGCGAGTCGTAAATGGAGGCCAGTAGGGCTTTACGCTGTTCTAGGGGCTGTTCACGCAGATCTTTGCTTTCCCACTCGAGTAAATCAAAGGCCATGAAGCTTACTGGTGCTTCGAGTAGTTGTTTTTTGGACAGGTTTTTTCTTCCAATGCGGGTTTGAAGGACAGAGAAGGGAAGGGGACTGCCGTCACGAAAGGCGAGTAGCTCTCCATCGAGGACGGTGCCATCGGGAAGTTGATCCAGGAGTGCGAGGATCTCTGGAAATTTGTCATTGACTAGCTCTTCTCCTCGACTCCAAATGAAGGACTGTTGGCCTCTGCGGATCAGCTGCCCACGGATGCCATCCCATTTCCATTCGGCTATCCAGTCGATTGCTTCAAAAACTTCCTGGAAGTTGGTTTCCACGGGGTGTGCCAGGAAAAATGGATAAGGCTTTGAATAATCTTCCTGTGGATCTCCTGGAAGAATCAAGTCTTGCAAGGAAATTTGGCTTGGGTCCCAGTTGCCCATCAGCCGGTGGGCTATTTGAGCAGCGGGAATTTCTAACCAGTTGGCTAGGGCTTGCATGACCAAGCTTTGGCTCACGCCGATGCGAAATCCGCCAGTGATGAGTTTGTTGAAGACGAAGCGTTCTGTGGGGTTGAGCTGCTCCCATGCGCTAAGGATGGCTGTTCTTTTGGTTTCATCACTTTCCTTATCCAATGCCTGCAAGAAGGTAATCCATTGGCTGAGTGAACGATTGTTGGTTCCTGTTGCTGGGGGAAGGAGTAGGGCAATGCTTTCAGCGAGGTCGCCAACGGCATTGTAGCACTCTTCAAAGAGCCAGTCAGGAATGCCTGCTTTTTCTTGGCACCAGCGGCGTAGCTGTGCGGTGCTCACCTGGCGTTTGGGTCGCCTGTGTGAAAAAATCGCCACAGCCCAAATG
>JBIIFN010000071.1:0-11488 GCA_044237325.1 Algoriphagus sp. | reverse complement strand
TTCAAAAACTGCGGTAAAACTAATCAAAATTTAGGAGTTCCTCCCTCAATTCATCAGGAGCTCTTTTGCACTTGCAAGGACCGCTGCTGAAGGATTGGCCCCAGCGATCATTTTAGCTAGTTCTTCTACCCGCTCCCCGGGCTCGAGAAGTTTGATTTTTGACACCGTTTTGTCGGTGGTATTGTCTTTGTACACAAAATAATGCGTCTCTCCTTTGGCCGCCACTTGAGGCAAGTGGGTGATGCAGATCACTTGGTGGCGCTGCGCAATCTCCTGCATCATGCGCACCATTTGCAAGGCTACCTCCCCAGAAATACCCGTATCAATCTCATCAAAAATCAAGGTGGGCAGCGCCATTTTATCTGCCATCAAATATTTGATCGCAAAAAGCAAGCGCGAAAATTCTCCTCCAGAGGCCACTTTCTTCAATGGCTGCAAAGCCGCTCCTTTATTGGCTGAAAATAAGAGCTCTACCCCATCCATCCCCGAAGCGGAGGCCGTCGTGGGTTGTATCGTCAAATTGATGCGCGCATTTTCCATCCCCAAGCCCTGCAAGAGGGTTTCCAAGGAAGCTTGAAAAGAAGGAAAACAGGCTTTTCGCTGCTCAGTCAATAGGTTTCCTGCCGCCAGCATTGATTTCTCAGCACTTAGACAAGCGTTTTGAGCAAGCAGCAGGCGGTCTTCCACGTCCTGCACCTGAAACACTTTGTCTGCCAACTCCGCCTCTACTAGCAGCAACTCCTCCACCGTCTGAAGTCCATGCTTCTTCTGCAGTTGGTAGATTTTGCTCAGCCGATCACGGATTTGATCTAGCTTTCCCATATCCACTTCAACCTTACTTTCTTCGTCAGCTAGGCCCGAGGCCAAATCTTTCAATTCAATGAAAGCCTCTTGAAAGCGTTGCTTATAGCCAGCAAAAGCCTGTGCCAAACGCTCCAAACCAATAAGTCCGGATTGCACCTGGCCCAGGCCCTGCAAGAGTCCCACCTGCTCCTCTTCGAAGATGGCAAGAAGCTCGTTTATTTTTGTTTTTATCTCTTCCGCATTCTCCAAAATCTCCTGGCTAGACTCAAGGGATTCCTGCTCACCGGCAACCAAGGAGAGGTCACTCAATTCCTTCAGTTGAAACTGATTGAAATCAAATTCTTTCTTCAGTGCAGCCGCCTGTTTGGACAGCTCCTCCACGGATTTTTTTGCTTTTTTAAATGCACCAAAACAGTCAAGATAGGCCGACTGGGCATCCTGCGTTTGCGCAAAAGCATCCACCAAGCCCAATTGAAAATCTCCCTCACCAAGCAGGAGCGTGTCGTGCTGAGAATGCACATCCATGAGCTTTGCGCCGAGCAGCTTCAAGCTCTCCAATAGCACAGGCGTGTCGTTGATAAAGGAGCGGGACTTGCCGCCAGGGCTTATCTCCCGACGAATGATGCAAGCATCCTCGTAGTCGAGTTCTAGCTCCTCAAAATAGGCGCGTAGCCCGTAAGCCTGCAGGTCAAACACACCCTCAACCACACATTTCTGATCTTCATGAAGGAGCACCTTGGTATCAGCACGATTGCCAAGCAAAAGCCCTACTGCACCCAGCATAATGGATTTTCCCGCTCCCGTTTCGCCTGTAATCATGCTCAAACCAGCACTTGGCCGCATGGCAAGCTGGTCAATCAAGGCATAATTGGAGATATGTAGGGAGGTAAGCATGGATTATCTAAGGCTGCAAACTAAAATTAAGTTGGGATTAGTTATCCAGCAACTCATTGTACTTTTTGGCGTTGGTAGGGTCTACTTCTAAAAGCAACTTAACCGCTTTCTCCCGGATATCAAAAGGTGCATTTTTGAGTAATTGGGGTATTTCTTCCCTTTTGGCATCAATAAAACTTATCGTATAAATCCCATTGGGCTGCAGCTTGTTTGCTTCAGACACCCGCTGAATAGCTTCCAGCAGGCTAGTATACGCCTCTTCCGGGGCAACTGCTAGCTGGTCAACCCCCTTGCGGTGATACAAGTAATAGGCTTCGCGGATGGGCGAGAACACCGTAGACACGTAGATGTCATTGATCAACCAGTAGCGGCTTCTGCGGTCACTGGGGTTTTGGATCCAGCCAGTTCGACCCGATTGCTGGGCATTATTAACGATGTCGTTGGCAACTTCAAAGTAGGGATTGCCTCCCTTACTGGCAAAAGAATCATAGTCTAGCCCCAAGGCGATGTGCGCATAAAATGCCAACAAGGAGCTGATATTATTCAAAAAAGCAAAGCGGTTGAACTCCAAGGGCTGGGATTCGATGTACTCAAAGGTCCAATTTCGGTCGATGAAATTGAAAAGTAAGGATTCGTAGTTGGTTCCATAAACGGGCCTCACCACCTGCACCTGCACGGTGGCATTGTACACGCCAATCTGAGGCACCTCGTTGATAGTGATAAGTAGGTTTCCCTTGATCCGTTCCTCTGGCCTAAACTCATCTCCGGTCCAAGAACGACCGTTAAGAAACTGCTCAAAGCTAGTCTTCATTTGGTTGAAGACGTCTGTATTTTGAAACCTGGAGCGGTCACTGTTGATGATGACGGTAAAGTCAAGCTCCTGTGCTTGCCCTTGCAGGAGCAAACCAAAGAGTCCAATCATCAACAGTAGGTATTTCTTCATGCCACTAAACATACAAAAATTAGTTGGCTTGCATCTCTGCCTGTGCATGGGCCACCTCAGCAAGGATCAGCTCCGCAATTGCTGATTTGGGCAGTAGCTCGGAGGACAGTTCACGGCCATTAGCATGAAAAACCTGCACCTGATTCGTGTCATGCTGAAAGCCTGCACCTGGCACTTTTGCTGAGTTCAATACGACCAAGTCAAAGTGCTTTCGTGCAAGTTTAGCTTTGGCATGCTGCTCTTCCTGTTCTGTTTCTAAAGCAAAGCCCACATGGAGCTGCTTAGCTCTTTTCTTCTTGCCGAGCTCCAAAGCTAGGTCCACGTTGGGCACCAAGCGAAGGAGCACCTCCTCATCTTGCTTTTTTATTTTTTCTGCCGCCACCGTTGCCGGCGTAAAATCGGCTACCGCAGCAGCAAAGACCACGATATCCATTTGTTCGTGAAGTTTTTGGGCCGCTTCATACATTTCAGCAGCGGTCGTAACTCGGCTGAGGTGAACATTTTCTGCTTCCAGATTCAGATCCACCGGGCCAGACACCACATATACCTCCGCGCCATGTGCTTTGAAGGCACGAACAAGGGCCAAGCCCATTTTTCCAGAAGAATGATTGCTCAAAAAGCGAACAGGATCAATTGCCTCTTGTGTGGGACCCATGGTGATCAATACTTTTTTCCCGGCGAAGTCCTTCTTTTGGTTGAAAAAATCGAATACACGCTCCAGAATATGTTCGGGCTCCATCATCCTTCCTTGACCGGAGAGTCCACTTGCCAGCTCGCCGGTCTCCGCATCCAATACGATATTTCCGAAGGAGGTCAATCGCTGCAAGTTGGCACGCACTGCAGGATGCTGGTACATATCCAAGTCCATGGCCGGGGAAAGCATGACTGGGCATCGTGCAGAAAGGTAGATGGCTGTAAGGAGGTTGTCGCAGGCTCCCTGCGCAAATTTAGCTAGCGTATTGGCGCTAAGCGGGGCAATGAGAAAAAGGTCTGCCCAAAGGCCAAGCTCAACGTGGTTGTTCCATTGGCCCGTGCTTTTGTCAAAAAATGAAGACAACAATGGCCTTTTGGAGAGGGTAGCCAATGTTAGGGGGGTAATAAAGTCAAGAGCAGAGGCGCTTGCTACAAGCTGCACCTCTGCTCCAGATTTGATTAGCAAGCGAGTAAGTACCGCCGTCTTGTATGCAGCGATGCTGCCCGTGACGCCGACTAGTATCCGTTTGCCTTGCAGGTTCATGGGGAATTACTCCGCTCCTTCCTGACTAGGGAATCTGTGGTGGATTTTTCCTTCTGCAAATTCTTCCATCGCCAAAGAAGTAGGCTTTGGCATTCTCTCGTAAAACTTGGAGATTTCAATTTGCTCTTTGTTTTCGAAAACCTCCTCTAGGTTATCCACTGTAGAAGCAAACTCAGAAAGCTTGTTGTTCAATTCCTCCTTTAAGGTGGAAGAGATTTGCTTTGCTCTTTGACCCACGATGTGGATAGACTCATAGATATTGCCTGTTTGATCGGCTACTTTGTCTAGGTCTCTTGTGATGATTGATGGATTTACGGCCATGGTAATTTATTTAATGAGGTGATTGACTAATTAATTTGAGGTCGTTTCTGTTACGGCCTCTGCAGCTTTTTTGTCTGCAACTTCTTTTTTGGCTTTGGCGTGTGCCTGAATGGCTACTTTCGTTTGTTCCTCCAGCTTTTTTACTTCTCCCAAATAGCCACTTGCAGGAAACTTGCGGTAGAAGTTGGTCGCAAAACCGAGCGCATCTGAAAGACGCGCTTCTTTTTTGTCATAGACACTATTATTTGCGTACGCAAACCCCACCTCTACTAGCTTGTAGGCCAGCTCTTCGTTTCGCTTGCTCTCTGGGTAATCTTTTGCAAAATTCTGAAAGTTGATAATGCAAGCTCGATAAAAGTCCCCAGGAAATAGACCTTCCTTCAAGCGGTAATACATCTCGGCTTCCGCGTAAGCTTTATCCTCAAACCGGCCTTCCAAATCTTTCAGCATCTCCATCGCACGCTCATAGCTTGCGGAAGAAGGAAATCGGGTCACGAATTGTTGAATGGCCGTTACAGCCTCCTGGCTACTTTGCTGATCCAAATTGTAGTCTGGCGCATCGAGATACAAGGAGTAGGCATGCATGAAAAGTGCTTCTTCAGCCAAAGCACTTCTATTATAGGTTTTGAAGAAGGTGTTGAAATACCCCGCTGACTCAATATATCGTTTGGTCTTGAAATGGCAGTTGGCATAGTTGTACTCTGCCATTTCTGCTTTTTCTGATCCCTTGATGACAGGAAGAACCTTTTCATAAAGGATGATCGCCTTGTTGTATTCCCCTACTTGGTAGTATTTGTTGGCGCCGTTGTACAGCTCTTCCCAGTTGGTACTTTTCTCCAACTTGGTAAAAGGTCCACACCCTACTAGGAGGAACAGCGAAAAAACAATAAGAATCGAACGTAGACGCATGAGTAAATTAAGGACCGCAAATATACGAGATTATTGTAAGATTTCAAATGAAGAGGGGCTGCCAAGAGCACTACTTTTTCACTTGCAACTTCTTGGTGATGACATTTTTATTGTCCACAAAAAGGGTATAAAAATAGACCCCCGCCTGGAACTCTGACACATTGATCACGAGACTATTGCTGTTTGGATCTAGTTCGTACTCGGCAATGGGATTACCAATAAAGCTGGTAACCGAGATTTTTGCCCTTACTTTAGGATTAACCAGGGTGTAATCCAACTGGGCTACTCGGCTACTCGGATTGGGGTAAATTTCGCTGAGCTTGACATCCTTGTGCGAAAAAGCAGCTTTGGGATCACTCGTCACACTATACCTCGCTTCCACCACAAAAAAGTCACGCAAGGACTCACTGTTAACGAACACGAGGTCAAAACTTCCCATCGTTTCAGAAATACCCAAGTCAAACTCCAAGTAGAAATCCGTGTAGATCTCACCAGGAGCTAATTTCACCGCTATCCTAGCAAGCTCTTTTTTAGGATCAAAACACTGCTCACCAAAGCATACCCTCATTTTTTGTGAAGAACCAACACTACCGCGGATATTTTTGAGCAAGTAGGTTTTGGCCGTAGATGACTCGTTATGAAGCAGTATGGTCTTTCGTTGCGATGCGCCAATCTTGCCTGAAAACTCCACTCCATCGCTCAATACCTGTACCTGTTGTGCCACGGCAACAGCCGGCAGCAACAGCAGCAAAACACAGGTCAATTTGATAAAAAGGGCGTTCATGTAAAAATTTAGGCTATAGGCGGTTTTTTCTGTAAAACTAAAATCAACAACTATACGGTAAAACTATCCAAAAGATACAGATTTAACCGAAAAATCGGGTTAATTGTTGTTAAGTTTTGCATCGATTCTTTCTCCTACGTAGCTGGTTAGCCGCTACCCAACGGCTTGACCGCTTTTTCTTTAAGCAACTTTTGAAGTTGCTGCCTGGTAGGCATCTCTAAGCGAATCTCTGGCTCATCAAAATAATTGTTGAGTGTAGGATCAATTTCAACCACCTTTCGCCAGGCATCTATGGTTTCTTTTGCAGGCTTTTCTTCTACCCGCCAGCGAAACCCATCAAGCCTACTTATTTTTTCATCAATGTCTTGAACAGGGGTAAACTTCCCGTCGGGACGGATGCCAAAGTTGGACTTTTTAATCAACCCATCGACAAAAGTCAACGCAATGGTGGCACTTAAAATTCGATTGATCCCTTGCGTCAAGCTATCCGCCTCCAATGCGTAGTAAAGCGACTCCCCATTGCCTTCAATAAACAAATTAGTTAGCTGCCCATCGGTAAATCGACCAGACATTTTTCTACCCTTCATCTGATTAAAATTCAGCAAGGTGTCGGTGAGGATCGCAAAGGCTTTGTTTTTCATAAATACCCGATCCAAGGTCTCATTGACAATATAAAATACCATGCTGTCTGCAGAAATTTGACTGGACCGATTCCACAGAATAGGGTCTTTAAAAAGGTGAATGGAGGAATCAGAAAAGGTATACAGCAGGGAGTCAGCCTTCCCTGAAAGGTCTGTTTTAACCAAGTTGACAGCATGAAAAGCAAGCAAATACTTGGCAGAATCCGCCTCACTGTCGTGCGAAATCAAGGTGTCTGCAGTCATGTAAAGTGTGTCTGACTGAAAATACTTCCTTACCAATGCCTTTCCGTTTACCTCACTGTATTTTTTTTTCTCCCAATACTGTCCCAAGTCACCAAATACCTCCAACTTTCTTTCCTTGTTGAGCACTCGCATGTCTTTTTTACCCTCATAATAGGCCTTAGGCTCGTCATAAAACAATTCTTCAGCCTTCACCCGACTTTGCTCCGTCTCCACAAGGCCATCAAAAAACTTGAATTGCTTTTGCTGGGTGTCGTAAAAACTCCCCTTCTGTGCATCTAAGCGGTACCCTTCCTTGGAGACAATATTGGTTAGCCCGGGGGTCTGAGCCGTCTTTGGTACCGTCATGTAGATCAAATCGTTGGTCTTTAGCGTATAATCAGGGTTGACCAAGACTACCTCTTGCTGAAAACTAATCCGCTCGTAATTGATTTCATAGGTGCCCACCTCGCTAGTCAGCACGTTGACAGAATCCACCACCTTTCCCCCTTCAAAGTAGTTCGCAACATTCGTCTCCCGGTTATAATCCAGGTATTCCGTATATAGCTTGGTCTTCTGATTGGTGAAGACTACATTTTTCCTCAGCTTGGCAACCTTGGTAGTGCCATCATATTCTGCATAGGAACTCCTAGTAGTGATGGGGTCCTCTTCGTCCTTGATTATGACACGCCCAAACAATTGTGCGCGATTTTCCTCTCGGAAAAAATAAGCCGAATCACAATAAATAAGTGAGTTTTGGTGCTTCATCTCCACCTTTCCGATCAAGCGCTCAAAGCCTTTGGCTCCTTGAAGCACGTCGGCGCTCCTAATCTCCAATAACGAGGAAGATTGGGCCAAGGCCTGCTGAATGCCTGCAAGGCATAACACAGCAAAAAAGAAGGGGCGGAGAAAAGAAAGTTTCATGCGAAAAGGAATGGAGGCAAATTTAGCAGAAAAAGCTATTTTTGATCAATGTACGAAGCCTTTATCTCTCAGCTCTCAAAGCGTGCACTTTTTGACCCTGCCAAACGCTACCTGCTGGCCTGCAGTGGCGGAATGGACAGCATGGCTCTTGCACACTTGCTTTGGAAAGCTGGTATATCCTTTGAACTAGCACATGTCAACTTTGGTCTTCGCGGGAAAGAAAGTGATGAAGACGAGGCCTTTGTGCGCGATTGGGCAACAGAAAAAAACTTACCAGTACACGTACACCAATCCCAAACCAAGAAAATCGCTGAAAATCAGGGCATATCCATTCAAATGGCGGCCAGAGAAATTCGCTATCATTTTTTTGAAACAGTCCGCTCCCAGCGTGGCCTGAACGGCATTGTGCTTGCCCACCACGAGGATGACCAACTCGAAACCATCCTCCTAAACCTGCTCCGAGGTACGGGCATCGAAGGCATGTATGGAATGAGTGAGCAGCGAGATTGGCTCATCCGACCTTTACTAACTTATTCAAGACAAGAGATCGCCGCATTTATGGAGCGTGAGCAGCTGACCTGGAGAGAAGACTCCTCCAACGCCTCCACGAATTACAAAAGGAATAAACTCCGCCATAACCTTATGCCTGTGCTTTATGACCTCGACGACGATGTAAGAAAAAACCTGCTCCATAGCTTTGGTCGACTAAAGGATACCGGAAGAGCCTTTTCAACACTCTTCGCACAGTGGAAGTCTCAGCACGTCACTGAGCAACAAGGAATTCAGTGCCTGCCCTACAAGGCCCTGCTGCAGGTGCAGGGAGGCGCCTCCTTGCTTTACTTTTGGTTACGCCCTTATGGATTCAACGCCGACCAAGCCAATACCATCTTTGAAGGCCTAGGAGACGTAAAAACCGGCACCTTTTTCCTCAGCCCTAGCCACCACCTAAGCATGGATAGGAAGGAAATGATGCTTCATCCCATCCTACCTCCATTTGAAGCAGTTGACATTTACAAAGGGGACGCACGGCTGGCTCTTCCAGAGTGTGACTACGAACTAGCATGGGAAACCGCTTCTCTAGCACCACTAGACCGAAATCCATCCCATGCACTCCTAGACGCAGATCAGCTAACCTTTCCTTTGCAGATCCGTTCCTGGCAAGAAGGTGATCGTTTTTCTCCACTAGGCATGTCGACTGAAAAAAAAATATCAGATTTTTTAATCGACAACAAAGTCCCCCTTGCGGTAAAAAAAGACGTAAAAGTCCTAGTCTCGGGAAATAAAATTGCCTGGGTTATCGGCATGAGAATCGCCGACTGGGCCAAGGTCACCTCCGCAACCCAACACACGCTACACATCAAAAAAGCTACCCCATGAGAAATCCATTTTCCAAGACCTACGAACACGAAGAGCTGCGAATGTTTGATTTCATGCAAGGCAACAAACTTTTTGAGTCACTGAAGCAGCAGGAACTTGCCCGATTTCTTCCCGCCATGCACGAAAGAAAATACGTGAAAGATGAAGTCATCTTTTTCAGCAAGGATCCAAGTCAAGCGCTTTACCTTATTCGTAAAGGACAGGTAGACTTAACCATCGATCTCCAGGAAAATTTTGAAACTATCATGCAACTCAAGCGAGGGGATGCTTTTGGGGAAAACTCCCTGCTAAAAAATTCAAAAAGAACCTACACCGCCCTCGTGAGTTCAGAGGAGGCAGAATTGATAGTCATTCCCCACTTTGCTATCCAAGAGATTTTTGACGGTAACCCAAAGATCAAAGCCAAAATGATGACCGCATTGGCAGAATACTATAACGCCAACAACCAGCGTCTCTTCCGATCCTACCGGGAGTCTTTCGGCTTTTTTAGCCTCCGCCAGATGTTTGAGTAAAGTCAAGTTTCCTAGAAAAAACCTCACTTAAAAAAACAAGCTCTTCACAACAAACTAATCCTTGAGGGGTTTCTATTCGTAAGTATCCCTTATTAACTTAGGGCCGAATTTTAAGGCCATTCAAACCAAAAAAAAATAAAAAACCATGAGCAAAGTAACCGTTGTAGGTGCAGGTAACGTTGGAGCCACCTGTGCCGATGTGTTGGCGTATCGCGAAATCGCAGAAGAAATTGTCTTAATCGACATCAAGGAAGGCATTGCCGAAGGCAAGGCACTTGATATTTGGCAAAAAGCCCCCATCAACCAGTATGATAGCCGTACGGTGGGCAGCACCAACGATTATAGCAAAACTGCCAACTCCGACGTTGTTGTCATTACCTCAGGTCTTCCAAGAAAGCCAGGCATGACCCGTGATGACTTGATCGGAACCAACGCCGGAATCGTGAAATCGGTGACTGAAAATATAATCAAACACTCTCCCAACGCCATCATCATTGTGGTTTCCAACCCGTTGGATGTCATGACCTACCAGGCACACCTTACCTCGGGCTTTCCTCGAAACCGTGTGATCGGTATGGCGGGTATTTTGGATACAGCCCGTTACAGAGCCTTTTTGGCCGAAGAACTTAATGTCTCTGGAAAAGAAATTCAGGCCATCCTCATGGGAGGACATGGCGACACCATGGTACCCCTCCCTCGCTATACTACGGTAGCAGGTATCCCAGTTACGGAATTGGTAGAAAAAGATAAGTTAGACGCCATCATCGAGCGCACAAAATTTGGTGGCGGCGAACTAGTGAAGCTCATGGGCACTTCTGCTTGGTATGCACCAGGAGCTGCTGCTGCGCAAATGGTAGAAGCCATCTTGAAAAATCAACGCCGCGTATTCCCAGTTTGTATCAAACTAGAAGGTGAATATGGCATCAACGATTGCTACCTAGGTGTACCCGTAATCTTGGGTAAAAACGGAGTTGAAAAAGTACTTGTACTTGATCTCAATGCCGAAGAAAAACAACTTCTCGAGACCTCCAGAGGACACGTTAAAGAAGTAATGGCCGTGCTCGACCAATTGAGCAACTAACCAGTCGCTAGCGACAACAAGACCTAAGTCACTCCAAAGCACCTCGCGGAGTTTCTTAGGTCTTTTTTTCTCCCCTCACCTAGCCCCAACCCTGTCTAGTGAAACTCTGGAAAAGTTTACTCGTCATTCTTTTCATCTCCCTCGGGAGCTGGGGAGGCTATGAGGCCTACCAGAGATTTATTCTTTCTCGCACCATCAACAGTCTAGAGCTGATCTCCAGTGATGCTGTTTTTATTTTTGAAACACAACAAGCTGACCAAGCCTGGCAAGAACTTCTTCGTCAGCCCCTGTGGACAGCCCTAGCAAGATTTCCTGCATTCCAGTCGCTAGAGAAACAACTTACCACCTTGGACAGCCTCTCCGGCGAGGAAGGCTTTGTCACCAAAACCCTGCGCAATAAGCAGGTAACGGTGAGCTACCACGCCGTAGGCACAGACAACTTCAGCTTACTCTATACGATCAACTTTGGCTCAAACTCCCCACAGGAATTGGTAGACAAACTCAAGTCAAAAACCCCTGCCAGCACCCGCTTCCAAACAAGGAAATACAGTGATCAAGCCGTATATGATGTGCTTGGCCCTAACAATACGGTGCAATGGACCATCACCACCCTCAATAACGTGTTGCTCATCTCCTCCTCTTCCTTTGTGATCGAAGAGGCCATTCGGTTTTTCTTGAGTGAAAACCCCAACCGACTATCGGACAAACTTGGAGACGCTATTTCAAAGGACGCTGGCCTAGGCAGGCTCATACTATCTTCCAAAGGCATCGCCAAACTGATTGGTGGCGTACATATCGACAAGGAATCCCTACCTCAAAAGACCCTTCAGTCAGCAGACTAC
>JBIIFN010000070.1:0-11509 GCA_044237325.1 Algoriphagus sp. | reverse complement strand
CGAGAAGAAAAAAAGAAAAAAAAGAATGGCTCGCAAAGTAGGGAAGGCGTAAAGGCCTCCGGAAGTCATACCGAGCGGATCACTATTTCTTTGCGGCTTGGCGCCTGCCTACCGCAGGCAGGCCTGCCCGCCGCAGCCAGGTCTTTGCGAGAAGAAAAAAAGAAAAAAATAAGTCTTCCGCCGCGGCGGACAGACTAACCGTTCTTGTCTTTTTTCTCTCCCCAGTCTAGCCTTAGGGTAAACTTTGGGTCTTGCTTTTGGATGTCTTCCTCGCTAGCCCATGGCCGACGGTAGTAGGCTTGCTCGACACACCTGCGGTAGATGATGGCTCTGGTGTAGCCGAGTAGGGGAACAGGCAGGTCTTCGTACTCTACCTCAATCGTAAGCTTTCCGGTTAGCTGTGCCATGATGTAGTTCAGTTAAGTTCAAAATGGCTGAGATGTCCGATCGGAAAATCCTCGTCAAAAGGAAGAATCAGCAGGCGCTTGGACTGGGTAACCAAGGCAAAGGAGCCGGCTGCGGTACCCAAACTCAAGCTAGCACCAGTAAACTGCTGCTGCTCGTCAAACTGTAGGATGACGGCAGGAGCGATGCCACCCAGATCCAGCTGGGTATTCAGCTGCGTGTGGCTGAGCTGAATGTATATTCCGGTATGGTGGACATCGGGATGGGATTTTATGACAAGGTTAGCTTCGTTGCTGAGCCAGGACTGCACCCGGTAGCCATGTGCAGGGCTGGAGCGAAAGAATAGGCTGATAGAAACGAGGGGAAGGGCGGTGTTCTGGTTCATGATTGTGATGGTTTTTTGCGGTTGATAAACGTGACTTCAATGGTCGTTTTTTTGCTTGCTTGATTGGGCATGGGCTTCGCCAACAGGTTTTTGTCCTGAAGTCTGTCCCTTATTTTTTTAATCACGTCGGCATAGTAGAGCGGCTTACTTGGCTCGGAATTTTCTGAATTGATTTGTTCCGGTTCGTTGGACATGGGATTAGGTGGTTTGGTGTGTGATAAAGTGAGGTACATTCATGCCAATGACGGCATTTGTGATGCTGAGCAGGGTGCCGCCGGAGGGAATGGAGGTGTGGGCGAGTTCTTCTTCGCGGTGAAAGTAGTGGGCACGATTGGGGCCGGTGACCAGGCAAAGCTTGATGGATTTGTCCTTGCTGTAGAGCTCGGTTTTTCGCTTCCAATCGCGGCAATGCTGCAGTAGGAGCTCGTGAAGTTCGGAGTCGAGGTCTGCTGCATAGTTGGCAATCGCCTCATCGGAAACGCCATCGAGGTAGGTACCTGGGTACTGCGTCAGGTCTACTTTAGGGGCATTGATCTGTATTGGGATCTGCATGTACACGGCATAGTTCACTTTGAGGATGATGTAGGGAAAAGTGCCGTAGCCTGGCGGAAACTTGGTTACGCGTTCCAATTGAGGTTCGTGGGTGTTCATGGGAATAGGGGTTTGGGTAAAAAAAAGACATGGAAATTCCTGCTGCAGGTATTTTGGGCTGCAGTGGGTTTAGTTGTTGCCGGTGAAACCGGCTTGTGTGGGATGGGGGCTGGGCTGTGGGTTGGCACCTTCGGGTGCTGGGGCGGCGGAGCTGTCGGGAAGAGGGGGAAATGGCCTAGAACTGCCGGTGGCAATCTTGGCGGCGGCGCGCTGCTGCTGGTAGCGGGCGTAGGAAAGTTTGAAATACATGATAACGAAGCGTTTGGTTAGACAAAGCGTGTTATCACCAGAAAAAAGAAGGGGGGTTGCAAGTAACGTTTTTGGTTTGCAGAAACCCTCATCGTTTTACCACCGTGGCGTTTGACTCGGTTGGTACCAGATTTACTGGTTCGTGATGATGGTGTAAAGGTAGGATAAGTTTTTTTGGATATGCAATAGCTCCGTGCAGAATTTTTTTTAGAAGAGAGGAATTGACAGATATTGTCCTTTTTTAGAAAGAGCTAAGAAGCAAGAAGCAAGAAGCAAGAGCCAAGAAACAAGAAGCAAGAAACAAGAAACAAGAAACAAGAAACAAGAGCCCTTCCTTTGCGGCTTGGCATCTTTGCGTCCTGCCTGCGGAAGGCAGGCTTTGCGAGAAAAAAAAGAATATCCGCCGCGGCGTACGGGATAGGCTCTAATAAAGGGGCGAAGGGGGGATTATTTTTACAAACTGCAATTTCTTTGCGTCTCTGCGTGAGAAAAAAATATATCTCGCAAAGCCGCCAAGGCGCAAAGGGGTAGGCAGGCAAACTTGGGTATCCAAATTTTCCCCTAACCCTAATCAGCTCCATTTCAATTTATTTTATATCCTTGAATTACCATTTGAAAAAAAATCAACTTAACAAAGGACCAAAAAGGGCAATTTGGAACTAGAAAAGTCAAGGCGAATACCTACAAAAATAAGGAGCGTAGTAGTCAAATGAAGAAGGAAGATTTACATGATTTATTGAATACCTATCACGCAAGTGTCAAGCCCAATGAGTCCAATACGACCGATAGGTTACGTATTTGGGAATTTATGGGTAGGCTAACTACTGATCAGGATTTTAGGATACAATGGGGGATAACTAATCCTCTGGAAAATGTAAAAGACAATTCAAATCTTCAGCAAGACTCACTTCTGAAAATAATTTTAGGCATTACGCTTGACAGTAATATCAGAAAAATTCAAAAAAGCGGTAAAGGTCAGGTATGGTATTTATTTGCTAATGCAGTGGCCTCGTATGCGAGTTATAACCCCTTTTATTGGGTAAGTGAAAAAGCAGCTGAACTCTTGAATACCCTTAACATAGAGGATTCATCTCCGATTTCGCGAAGTAGAATTTTTCAAATAAGGACCCCAGAGCGAAAGAAGATTTTACTTTTTGAACATCTCTGCCCTGCCACTCACCTAATTGAGTTGATTTTACTGCGCACCCAACAGGTGATTGATACTTCTAGAAATTCCAATCCAAGTGAAGTATATAGGCAAGTAGAGTTAGCGGTCAAACATCTTTTTCTCAGTTATGGGATTGTTGCAATAATTACGAAAGAAGAAGACGCTAACTTAAAAAACACCCTTAGAACTCGTCTAGATGCTACCATTTCTAATCCAATGGATCAAATGCTCGCAAGATACGAAGTCGCAGGGATATCCTTATGCGAGAAACTAATTCCCGTATTCGGAAAAATGTACCGATAAGACTTCCACCAATCATATAAAAACTACGTACACCTTGAACGCAATTTTTTTATTTTTGATAAAGGCCTATCGAGTTGATTATGAATGGATTTCCCCTAAAAAAATGAAATAAGTAGCTTTCAAGTAAACTAGCTCAAAAACTCACCCTCTTATGGTATACGTTCTTTTGTTTTTTGCCGCAATGACCGCAATTGGATTGCTGATGAAGTTATTCTCCCAGGATAATTCAACAAAATCCAGGGTTTCTAAATCGAAATCTTCACAAAAGGAGCCAGAACAAAAGCAACCGGCCAAGGAGCAAATAAGCAAACCAAAGAAGGAAGAGCCAATTGTCCAGCCTAGCCCATCTCCCCTCAAAAGTGAAAGCAAACCACAGGCGACAAAATCAGAGAACAAAACCAACTCATTTGTTACGCTGCCCTCCTCTCATACTTCCTCTAAAAACCCCTCAAACCGGAACCTAAGCGATGCGGAATTTCAAAAAGAGATAGTTGCAATCTCGAAGTCTATTGGAAAATTTCATGCGGTAAGTTTTGCCATGGAAATAAAGGGATGGGGATTAAAGGAGGCCAAAACCTACTGTGATCAACTTTTTGCAACGCCACCAACAAAAAAAGTAAAAAATACTTCTCCCGATCTAGACCTCCTCAGCGAGACAAAGGAAAAGATGCGTGTTGCAGGGAAATTGGAGGCCGTAAAGTTTTTAATGGCAAAAACAGGCTTGAGTCTGCAGGAGGCCAAAAAATATTGCGACCAGTTAGAGGAAGAATCAAGAGGATCGGCCAATTCATCCAAGCCAATTCCTACTCCAAAACCAAAAAATGAAACTAGTGCTGATGCTAAACTTGAAGCTATAGCTTTAGAAGAAGAAATTAAGAAATTAATGGCCAACACTTCATGGGATTATGCAACGGCTAAGGCCTATTGCGAACAAGCGCTGGAGTACAAAAAGAAAATTGGGGCCCCTGCCCGTCTAAAAAAGAAATAAACAGTTTGCCCGAAAAAACCACCCCAACCAGAGTAACCATGGCGAAGACTATCCAAGATCAACTTGCTGAAGCAATACAAGGAAAGTATCCTGATGCAGAAGTCAAAAAAGTAAATAAGGACAACTTCCTAGATATTCACCTTCCAGGTATCCATCCCAAACGAGGCACACACCTATTTTTTAATACGTCAGGCGGAGCAATTAAGCTGGGCTTTTATTGTCGTGAGGAGGATTTTACCCAACAGGTATTAGGGAAGAGCAAGGATTTGGAAGCTTACAGCCAAGGAATTCGTCCCAACGGAAATCCAGCGTGGAAATCCGTCGATGCAGCCTGTGCTGCTGCGTTTGCCTTTGTGGAGAGTTTGAGCGGAAAAGGCGAAGAACAACACCCCACGCCAACTAAGGAGGGGCCAAAACCCAAAAAAGAAACTCCACCAGCAGCTACTTCCAAGGTAGCAGATGTTTCTGATTTCGATTTGACCGAGTTTGATCTAGAAGGAAGGGCCGTGGGTAGGAAAGACCCTGCTGCTCATTCCGAAGAAGATGAAATTAGATTGGCCGAAATCATCAGACAATTGGAATCCCAAATGGAATCCGCCGCGGAAGCAGAGGAAGAGGCTATTCCCGCAGCAAAATTGCCCAAAGGCAAGCCCGCCGATACCTCGCTGGCAGACGAAACAGATCGTTGTTTGGATGATCCCATGGGGTTCCTCACCTGTGTTCAACAGCTCCGCAATTATTACCTCGGGCTTTCTACCAAATCAAGTACCTATCGAGGCACTTATGAAGAAATCCTTCGAGAATTTACTAAAGCAGCTATCGTTCCACGGATGACGAATGAGATGCTTAGGCTTGCTCATGAAGATGGTAACTTGATTGAAGCCCTCCTGCTTGGACCCATGCAAAAAGCGGAAGCTACGTACGACAAAAACTATGAAACCCACAACGACTATGTCCAATCCTTGGGTGAGGTGGTCTCTGATCTTTTGGGATATTGTAATGTAGGGCTCTTCCTAGACACCCTTGAATTTTTCATGTACTTAGGGGATGAACTTGATGAAGATGAGTCTCCAAATGGCTCCTTGACCGTACAAGACCGGTATTTTCCGCTTTTCTTGATGCTCAAAGCAAGCCCAGATCAAGAACTCGACAACCTTGAGATGGTCTTAAGTAAGGATGCAATATCCCGCGATGCGAACAATGGCTGTGATGTGAAATCCTTGTTGCTCAAAGCATCGGGTAACTTCGGTCAACTGGATAATGAGGATAAACTCGCGCTTATGCTCTATGATTTTATCCTTTGGGATGAGCCCAATGAAGGGCTAGACATCAAGTTAGGGGACATTGCAGCTGCTAAAAACATATTCCAAAAAGTTACCCAAAATGCCGCTCTTGGAAACCTACTTTTGGGCGGCTTTGGTGACAATGCCTCCTTTGACATCTTCCAGTTTTTCAATGTGGAATTTAATCGGGCAGGCTTTCACGAATTCTGTTTGGAGCGCTGGAAGGAGCTTTCTAGCGAATGGAATGCCCTCAAGTTACAACTGCTAATCGAAGGAGTGAAAAGAGACTTTCATCCCAGCACCTATATCAATAATCCTGTGCTAGAGGATTACCTTAATATTTTTACGGGAGTAACTAGGGTTGATTTGACAGCCACACCCTCCGCTGTGGAGGAAGATGTAGAGGAGGCCGAAGATTTTGAAGTAGATGAACTCCCTTATAGTATTGATGAAGTCAATAAATCCGTAGAAATGTCCGTTTTTCATCAGATTTTGTTCATCATTTTGTATGTAGATGGAAAAACGGATGGTCACACAGATGAGGAGATTGCCGATGTAACATCTACAGCGGCATCCATCGGAGATTGGTTTGATAAGGACGAGGATGAGTGCTGGGAAGTGCTCGAAGAAACCTTTGAAATACTTCAAAAATGTGCAGAAATTTTCACAGCCGAAGAGCTAGCTGACTTTGCTAACAACTGTGCCATCTCGATCCACGAAAACGTTGCTAATCCAGATGCAAGAAAAGATATCATTCGCTTTATTAAAGACCAAGCCAACGCTGATGGTGAGGTAAGTTTATTGGAAGAAGTAAATATAGATCTATGGTCTCTGAATATCTTGGTCGGGAGAACTTAACTTGAAAATCAGGATTTGAAACGCTTGAATTTGAGTTAGCAATGCTTTAGCCAACTAATCAAACTAGAACTCCCAATTCCCCGAGCAGCTGTTCGAGTGCCTCGCTCTGGTAGGTAATTCCGCCTAGATCTTGGTTGACCGCTTCCTTAAAGGCGCGAATCGACGACATAAATCCTCCTGGCAATCGGCATTGGGAGGAAGTGATTCGAATGAGCTGTTGCTGTTCCTCGCTCCAAAAGAGGGAAGTATGGATTCCATTTAAGGGCGAACCCGTCAGCGAGACCAGGTATAGCTCACGGTACCCCGCAAATTCATCGAAATATACGCCCTTTGCCTTTTCCTCCATGGCCTCTAGAAGGGCCCCAAGCGAATACCTAAATCCCCCAATATAAGCCCCTCCACTGCACAATAGATCCGGGCTCAATAGGTAATACTCCCCGCGACTGAGCACCTGTTGCCGGTTTGCAAACACCAACGCTCGATGGGTAGAAAATAACTGCTGCAGGCGAAGTTGTGACTGAACTACTCGCGGGGCAGTAATCCACTTTGCGTAGACGCCGGCACTGAGCGTGACTTCATCACCTACAATTTCATAGGCATTGTCCCGGATGGTCGCCTTGGGTACCCAAGTCATGAGGGTGTTTGCGTCCAAGAGGAGGTAATCGTCTTCTCGCTCTCCTACGATTTGACAGGTGTGATTTTGGGTACATAAACTCCAACGTTGGGCATCGAAGCGTAATTTTCTCCCGTATCGGGTGGTGAAAGTTTTCATGTATTTCTTCTAATTTTTTGGTTTAAAAAAAAGCGTAAGGAGCCTTGAAATAATTTCAAGGACTTATTACTGTCACCAAGAAAAAAGAAGGGGGTTGCAAGTAACGTTTTTGGTTTGCGGAAACCCTCATCGTTTTACCACCGTGGCGTTAGACTCGGTTGGTACCAGATTTACTGGTTCTTGATGATGGTGTAAAGGTAGGGTAAGTTTTTTTTGATTTGCAATAGCTCCGTGCAAGAATCTATTAAAAAGTCCTTTTTTGACATTTATTGTCATATTTTAAAACCCTGCCTCCGGCAGGCAAGAAGCAAGATTACCTTCCTTTGCGGCTTAGCTTCTTTGCGCGAGAAAAAAAAGAATGTATCTCGCAAAGCCGCCAAGGCGCAAAGGGGGGCAGGCAGCATGTTGCTCATACTTCGTACTTTGTTCTTTCTACCCACTTCTACATTCTTTACTCAGCGTTCGGCATTCGACATTAGCATACATCTCGTACTTCGCCTGCCTGCCGCAGGCAGGTACCTCGCACTTCGTACTTCGTACCTCATTCTTCATACTTTGTTCTTTCTACCCACTTCAACATTCTTTACTCAGCGTTCAGCATTCGACATTAGCTTAAATCTCGTACCTCGTACTTCGTGCCTCGCACTTCGCCTGCCTGCCGCAGGCAGGTACCTCATCCTTCGTACTTTGCTCAAATCCCCCACAATCTCTTTTCTTTGTGGTGCCAGTCCTCCCTTAACCAAAAAAAGATGATGCGCTTTTTCCTCTTTACCTTGTTTGTGCTGTGCCTATCGACAGCGAGTCTCGCTCAAGAGAAAAAACCCATTGTCCTGCTGATTTCATTAGACGGCTTTCGGCACGACTATGTAGCGCGTTTTCAGCCTCCAAACTTAAGCCAGTTTATTGCCGAAGGCAGCGCCGCCAAAGGACTCATCCCTTCCTTTCCTAGCAAGACATTTCCGAATCACTATACCATTGCTACAGGCATGCTCCCAGAGCACCATGGCCTGGTAGACAATGCTTTCTACGAGCCTGCCAAAGATCAGGTATACACGATGGGCAACCGCGACATCGTGCAGGATGGTTACTGGTACGGGGGCACGCCAATCTGGGTGCTTGCAGAGCAAAACGGCATCAAGGCAGCGAGCTATTTTTTTGTAGGTACCGAGGCACCCGTGCAGGGAGTGAGGCCGAGTTATTTCTACGACTACGACGGCGGGGTACCCAACCTCACCCGCATCGCCAAAGTGTTTGACTGGCTGCAGCTCCCCGAAGCGGACAGGCCCCGCCTCATCACGCTTTACTTCTCCGACATGGACGACACGGGCCACCGCTATGGGCCCAATAACGATGAGGAACTCAAGAAAACCCTGTTTAGGCTGGACCACGAACTCGGCGCTCTCTTCGAAGGGCTAAAAAGTTTTGACCTCCCCATCCATGTCATCCTCGTGTCAGACCACGGCATGGCGGAAGTAAAAAAAGAAAACATCATTCTCCTCGAGACGCTCACAGAGGGCATCCAGGCCCGCGTGGTCAACAACGGGGCTTTGGCACACCTACATCTCAGCGATCCCAGCCAGAAGGCAGCGGTGGTGGAACTGCTTCGCAAAAGGGAGCCACGCATCACCGTAGATGACCTAAGCACCACGGCCAACTACAGCGATTTAACTTCCTTTCCGCAGCGACTCGGCGACCTGCTCATCCTCCCCAATGAAGGCTACTACCTTGCCGATGCGCGGGGTGCCATGCGCTACCAAAACAGTGCGGCAAGGTTTAATACAGCGGTTTTTGGGGAACATGGATTCAGCCCTAGTTACCAGGACATGTGGGGAATATTCTATTCCAAAGGGCCACAGATTAAGACAGGAATGGCCCTGGCGCCCTTCCAAAATATCCATATCTATCCCTTGCTCTGCCGCCTCCTTGGCCTTCCTGTCCCCAGCACCATTGACGGCAAAGAGGCCGTGCTAGCGCCCCTGCTGAAGTAAAGGAAATCCCTGATTTTTACCTCCACTAGCGAGTGGGTACTACAGGCATTCCTAGAGAAAAGAAAGCGGCGGCTGCTGTTTGGCACTCGTGCCCAAAAATGATTTTTTGCAGATTTTACTAAAAGCTAGGCAGTTGGCTGTTTCGCTGGTGGAATTTGCTTAAGCCGCATTAGGCCTGCGGCACTTTGGTGTTTTTCCTCAAAACAATTCCCTCCCCAGACGAACGACCTTTTCCTTTTCGCACGAATAGTAGCCTACCTTCCATCCAGCAACCAAGCAGGAGGGGGAGAGACAAAAGGGTGATTTTTTAATCTACTTTTTTAGCTAGTCGACAAGAGGAATGGGCATTCCTTTTTTTGGATTTTTTTAGCTGAGTTTTTTAATCTTCTCCTTCTCCCTGCTTCGGTTGGGCTAGGTGTAATATGAGCCGCAGTGGCTAGATAAAAAGATCAAAAAAAAAGAAACCGTAAAAAGTGAACGAAACCAAATGAAACTCAAATAGAAAGCCTAAATGAGTGAAAGCCAAAACATAGAATGGAAACAAGCTTGGCACGAGGACTACCTTAAATGGGTATGTGGTTTTGCCAATGCGGTCGGCGGGACCATTTATATTGGAAAGAACGATGCTGGCGAAGTGGTACACGTGAAGAATTTTGGCAAACTCTTAGAAGACATTCCCAATAGTATTCGAAATAGTATGGGCATTATCTGTGACATTAATTTATGTGATGAGTCAGGTAAAAAATACATTGAACTTAAGGTAAATCCTTACGCTGTTCCGATTTCATTACGTGGTAGATACTATTACCGATCTGGAAGCACAAAAATGGAGTTGACAGGTGTTGAACTCAATCAGTTTCTACTAAAAAAGGCAGGCAAAACCTGGGATGATGTCATTGAAGAAGGAGCAAGTCTTGCAGATATGGATACGCCAAGCATCCAGAAGTTTATCGATGACGGTAAAGCACAAGGTCGATTGCCTGACACTTCGGGCTTGACAACACTTCAAATCCTAAACAAACTACGTTTGGTTGAAGATGAAAAGCTCAAACGTGCAGCACTCATTCTCTTTGGAAAAGATCCTGGTCGGTTTTTTACCAACGTAACCGTAAAAATTGGTCGTTTTGGTAAGGATGGAAGCGATCTCAAATTTCAAGAGGTTCTGGAAGGCAACCTGATTTATTTGTTAAACGAGGTATTAGTACAACTCAATTATAAATTCTTGACTCGCCCAGTTGACTTTGCAGGAATGCACCGTATTGAAAAAGGGGAATATCCCGTTTCGGCCCTACGAGAAATGCTGTTGAATGCCTTAGTGCACAAGGCTTATATGGGTGCAGCAGTCCAGTTACGTGTTTTTGACCATAAAATTTCCATTTGGAATGAAGGACTCTTGCCTCAAGGGCTGGATATTGATAGTCTAAAATCAAACCATAATTCAAGACCTAGAAACCCTAAAATTGCAGATGCTTGTTTTAAGGCAGGATATAGTGATGCTTGGGGTCCTGGGACCTTGAAAATTTTAAATGCGTGTAAAGAAGCCGAACTTCCAGAACCGGAAATCATTGAAAAAGATGGTGGAGTACAGGTAACGATTTTTAAGGCAATCTCGTCCATCGAGGCAAAGGATGCTATTCTAATAGGTGGTCCAATAGGTGGTCCAATAGGTGGTCCAATGGGTGGTCCAATAGGTGGTCCAATCGATAGTGAAGGCGTCCTCCAAGCCGCCCAACTTACAATACGTCAAGTAGAAATACTTGAAATCATCAGGTCAAACACGAAGATAAGTAGACGAAAACTTGCAGAGCAGCTTGAAATCAACGTTTCAGCCGTGCAGGGGCATTTAGATCTGCTTAAAGAAAAAGGTGTGCTGAGTAGAAAAGGAGGGACAAGGGGTATTTGGGTCATCCTACAACAGGGAGACAACCAAGATTCTCTCTAATACCACAGCTCAACTTCTTGCGGCAGTCCAGTCCAAAGGGTCGCCGAAACAACAACATATTCTCGGTTAGAAGGGACAGGCCTTATCAGTATTTCTTAAAAATAGCTAGGTGGATCCGGTTAACTGAATTTGCCCAATTAACCTAAATGCTGAACACCAATTGACTGCTGCTATTGACCATGGACTGTGGTCTGTTAGCATGATTGACGCTAATCCCCCGCATTCCAATACGCCATGCGCTCCATGCGCTGCACCTCAAGGGAATAGAAGCCAAACTCTTCTACCACCTTTCCCTCAATTCGGTAGATCGCCCGCCCCTTAAATGGGTATTTTTTGATGCTAGGAGGGAAATGCACGGTATCAATCCACTCTCCTTCCTGATCCAAAAAGGTACCGAAATTCATCACTTCCCCCTTGACCGTACGGGTATACTTCACCGTCACGAGGTAGCCAAGCACCTGCACAATCTTTCCTAACTGCTGCGGCAGATCTCGTGCGCGCGTACCGCCAAGCGAAG